>CAZBFY010000065.1:0-6163 GCA_964491445.1 uncultured Mycoplasma sp. | reverse complement strand
ATTAAATTATAATAAAGACTATGAGTTATTAATTGCTATAATGTTAAGTGCTCAAACAACAGATAAAAGAGTAAATATTGTAACAAAAGAATTATTTTCAAAGTATGATAATATCCAAAAGCTTAAAAGTGCAAGTTATAATGATATAGAAAGAATAGTTTATAGTTTAGGAAGTTATACTAAAAAAGCAAAAGCTGTAATAGAAATAGCTAAGAAAATAGATGAGTGGGGTTATGTACCACAAGATAGAAATCTTTTAGAGAAACTTCCGATGGTAGGTAGAAAAACAGTTAGTGTTTTCTTAAGTGAATTTTATCATATACCAAATATAGCAGTAGATACTCATGTAGAAAGAGTATCAAAAAGACTTTCAATAACAAAAGATACATCAACACCACTAGAAGTCGAAAAAGCATTAAAAAGACAAGTACCAAAAGAATTATGGTGTGATACTCATCTTAGAATGGTTCTATTTGGAAGATATTATTGTACGTCAAAAAGTCCTAAATGCACTAATTGTAAACTAAAAAAATTATGCAAAAAAAATGAGAATTAACTCATTTTCTTTGTCTTTTAATAGCTATTACTATAGTAGATATACCAAATAATAAAGTAGTACCAGATAGAATATATATTAAAACTTTAGTATTATCTATCTTTTCTTTATAATAATCTTCTACATCAGAATTATACTTTTGAATAGTATTTTCTTTACTATCATATGTATACCAACCCTTATCACCAGTTTTTAAATTCATACCATATATAACACAATAATTAGAAGAACTAGATATTCTTAAACACTCTACATCTATATTATTTATAGTTTCATTATACTTTTTATAATTAACTAAAGTATCTTTAGTCTCTAAAGGCAAAAATAATACTTCATCAAATTTAATCTCATTATAAGGAGTATAACCATCATTACTAGAATCATATATATATAAAGAAATATTATTATATTTATCTCTTAAACCCACTAGAGTATACTTAGTAATATCACTATATAAAGCTTTAACAGTATTATCACCAAGTTTAATCTTAATAACTTTATATCCATCAGGAATATCTAAAGAATCAATATTTTTAACTACTGTAAACTCTTCATTATTAACATTAACTTTTATAGCATTCTCATCACTAAGTATTACTAAAATATTATAAGTAAGTTCATTTCCTTTAGAATCAGTTACTACAACTTCAATTCTATTTTCTCCCTCAGATATTGATCTTTTACCAACACCTTTTACAGTAGCTTTATTATCTTCAGCTTTAGCTTTAACATTAATACTATCAATATCTTTATTTATCTTTAGTATATAATCAGTATTTTCTTTAGTAAAAGTAGGGGATAATGAATAACCAACAACCTCTAGAGAAGATAAATAATTACTAGAAGAATTACTACTACTTTTAGAAACACTTATAGTTAAAGGATTAACTTTAACAGATAAACTTTTACCATTTTCAAAACTAGATATAGAGTATGATTTTATTGATACTTTACTAGTCCCAGAAGTTAAAACTTTAAATTTATAAGCTTTAGTAACTTTCTTAGTATTATTAGAATTAGGCTTATCCATAGTAAATGGATTACCACTTAATAACTTTAATTTACTATTATCATAGTCTAAAGTATATTCATAATTTCCAATAGAAGTATCACTATTAATAGTTACATTTACTGTTATATTATCTCCAGATGATATCTTTTTACTATCTGTATTAATATCTACAGTAGTATTCTGAGCAAAAACTCCGATAGGTAAGAAAAACAAAGTTGCAATAATAAATAAATATTTTTTCATAATTAATCCTCCTTAAAATTGTGGGTGAGTAGTATTGTTAACAGGCATATTATTATATACTGGTATCTTAAATACATAAGCTTTATTTAAACCTAAATTGCTATATGATTCATAAGTAGATAAACTTTCTCCTGCAGGTGCTAAAATATTAGTCATATACTGATGAGTATACTTTGGAGATGTAGCTCTAGGACTAGTATTAAACTTTTGATAATACATAGTATCTTGTCCTTCACTAATATAACCATCTGCTATGAATTTTGCACCATACACAATAGCATCTTTTCTACTATTCCAAGGTGTTCCTTCATTCTCATCAAGACAACCTGCCGCAGTCTTAAGACCTCTTAAAACAGGATTATCACCATAAGCTCCAATATTATAATAATTATATATTCCCTTAAGAGATCTATTTATAGTCCTAATCTTATACCAACCAGCACTACAACCGGAACCCTTATACTTAGTAGTAGAACTTAAAATAATATCTTCACCCTTAACACCACTTGTCTTTCTCGAATAATTAGTACCTGCACCATCTCTTAAATTAACCGAAGAAGTAAACTCTGCAGCTTTAGTTTTAGTATTATTAACTTTAACATAAGAACTACATACATAAACATTTTCTATTTTACAAGAATCAGTAGAATTTCCAGATACAGAATCATAATTTTTATTAGTACCACCTTCTTGTTTTACTCTACTAGCAAGATGTAAAGGACTAACATCATATTTATTACCAGCTTCAATAAAATATCCCGCATAAGTATCAGTATCTAAGTAAGTACCATCTACAATAGAACGTACTGCACTTTTTGTATGATAATCTTTATCATAACTTAAACTTTCAAAAGCAAAAATATTTTTTTCATTTAAATAATTTCTAGGATCCAACATATAAGCAACATATCCATCAGAAGCTGTTCTCCAGTTAGGAACTTCTCTTACAGTAGTAGAAGTAATATAAGGTTTCTCAGCAATTTGAGTATAATTCTTATATGACTCACCATTTACAGCAGATATAAACGAAAGATTAGTCTTTTCAGCTTTAAATACCCATTTAGGATACTTAGAATGCAAATAAGATAGGTAAGGACAGTAAGAACTAGGAAATCCATTTTTAACAAGAGTATTACAATATGATGAATTTGTCTTAGTTATACTTGATTTTTTATCAACTAAACTCTTACAAACATAACCAGTTCTATTATTATAATATGTTATTTTATACCAACCAGCACTACAACCAGAAGAAGCTTTAGAAGAACTCTTAACATCTACTTCAGTTCCTAAATATAAAGTATCAACAAGAGCACTACTAGTACTAGCAGACTTTCTTATATTTGCATAATTCTCATTAATCTTATACTCCCAATTATTAGTAGTATAATAATATCCAGAAGAAGTCTTAATCTTAGTAATTGTCTTCTTATCATTAGAATTACTTATATTATTAGAACTACTAGAACTAACAGTTTTACCAAGTTCTGTATAACTACTACAAATATATCCCGTAGAACCATTATAATTTATCTTATACCAACCAGCACTACAACCAGAACCCTTATACTTAGTAGCACTAGATAAAATAACATAAGCACCATTTGCAAAAGAAGTAGCTTTACTATAATTAGTACCTGCACCATTTCTAATATTTACTTTTGTATTAGTACTAGTAACATTAGAAGTATTAGTAACATAAGAACTACAAGCATATCTAGTATTTTTGCCGATATTTACTTTATAATAACCAGCAGAACATTTCTTTCCTTTATACTTAGTAGAACTAGTAACTACAACAGGAGTACCATATGAAATAGTATTAGTCTTATTAGTAGCATTAGTATTACTATAAATAGGAAGACCAGAAATAGCATTAGAAACATACGTACTACTCTTAGTATAAACATAAGAACTACATACATAACGAGTACTATTATTATATAAAACTTTATAATAACCAGCACTACAACCAGAACCCTTATATTTAGTCTTACTATCTAAAGTAAGAACACTAGCATACTTTAAAGATGCAATCTTACTACTTTTACTAGAATTACTCTTACGTAAATTAACACCACTAGAATTAGAAACAATAACATTACTACTAGAGATATAATTATCAGTATAACTACTACAAATATATAAAGAAGAATTACTATTATAATTTATCTTATACCAACCAGCACTACAACCAGAACCTTTATACTTAGTAGTAGAAACTAAAGATAAAGTCTTATTATTCTTAATCTTACTATATGTTTTATAATTAGTACCAGGACCTTTTCTAATATTTACACCATTTTTATTATCAACTTTTATAGTTCTATAAGCAGTAGAAACATGAGAACTACAAATATATCTAATATTTCCATTATAACTAAATTTATACCATCCAGCATTACAACCAGAACCTTTTATAGTACTAGTACTCTGTATCAAAAAAGAATCATTATAATACAAACTACCACTTGTAGAATAATTATAACCAGGTCCAGTTCTTAAAAGAACCTTACCATCATATACAACTCTTCCAACACTCAAAGCATCAGCATTTCCTAAAAAGAAAAAGGAACATATAAAGATTATTACTAATAATATTTTATTATTTATTTTCAATTTACCACTACCTTTCATTACCTTCTATATATATTATATCAATTTTATTTACTTTTACCTAATTTATTCATATATTTTCTAAAAAAATTTACGTTATCTTGACATAATTTGCTTTATATTAAAAAATATGTTATAATTTTACCCGTTAGGAGATGTATATTATGAACTTTTCTATCTAAGTGATTAGATAGAGCCCAATATTAAAGTATTGGTTAAAAAATAAGAAAGGAGTGAAATTTTGAATCCAAATCTAAAAATAGAAAAGAGGATTCTTAATATTTCTTTTATAGGTAGTGTAGCTTTTTTAGTAGCAGAAATAATAATGGCTTTAGTAACAGGTTCTAATGCTGTATTTATGGACTGTGTATTTGATATAGCAGATTTAGTTATGATAGGACCATTTATGGTGCTAATACCACTTTTATATAAAAATGAAACAGAAAAAAAACCATATGGTTTTTCACAAGTTGAATCACTATTTGTACTTATAAAAGCAGGTATTTTAATTACAGTTACTGTATTTTTAGGAATAGATAGTATAAAAATAATATTAGCAGGAGGAAACGAAGTAAATGCAGCATCAGTCGCAGTATTTGAACTTATAGTTTCACTTATATGTGTAATAATGTATATTAGTCTAAGTAAACTAAATAAAAAATACACATCACCTGCAATTAAATCTGAAGTATATATATGGAAACTTGATTCATTAAGTACACTAGGAGTAGGGCTAGGTTTTATAATAAAACATATATTAGATACAGTAGGGTACTCTCATATAGGAGCTTATGCCGATCCTATTATTGCTTTAGTAGTAGCAGTATTCTTACTTAAAGAACCAGTAGCACTTTTTATAGAATCAGTAAAAAACTTAATACTATTTGCCCCAGATGAAGAAACCACAAATAAAATAAGAAAAATATGTTCAGAAGAACTAGAAAAATATGGATGTTTTATAAGCTTTTTAGATGTAGTAAAAACAGGTAGAAAATTATGGATAGTAGCATACTTTGTACTAGATAAAGATACAGTAAATATAAATAAACTAAGAAAAGCAAATAAAGAAATAAAACAAAATTTACAAAAAGAATTTGATAGTATTAATATAGAACTAGTACCAGATATAGATGATTTAGAATTCGAAGATATAAAAGCTAAACACTACTCTAGAAGACCAGATAAAATTAATTATGTAGAAAAACAAACAGAAATAAAAAAAGCTAAAAAAGAAACAAAACAAGAAATAAAAGAAATAAAAAAAGAGATAAAAAATACTAAGAAAAATAAGTAGTAATTTTTACTCTTTTTATTATATAAATATAAAATAAAACATTAATAAAATGTTATGTCAAGTAAAAAAACATTTATTTGCAGAATAGAATATTCCTCTTTTTTATTATAGCAAGTTCTTTTATCTATTTACCAGTAATATCATAAAAATTATTGTATCACAAAATTCCTAGAAAACCTTATGTTTTCTAGGTTTTTTAAAATTAAAATAAAAAAGACTATCGAGAAAATTAATTATTTAATTTCTCGACAGCCCCATTTATCAGTAAATTGAACCAAAGTTCAACCAGATTCTTTAATGGTGCGGGTGAAGGGACTTGAACCCCCATGGATTACTCCGCTAGATCCTAAGTCTAGTGCGTCTGCCAATTCCGCCACACCCGCATATGTGGTGGACCCTGTAGGACTCGAACCTACGACCGCCCGGTTATGAGCCGGATGCT
>CAZBFY010000064.1:0-6178 GCA_964491445.1 uncultured Mycoplasma sp. | reverse complement strand
AGAAAATAAAAGTACTTTAAAATACTTAGATATATCTTTTTTTATATTTATATCTTCTTTAGTAAAACATAATTTAATTATTTTATAAGATATCTTTATAGAAAAAAATGTTAAAATAAACAATACTATTATATAACATATTTTAGATATAAACAAGTAAGAAATACTCCCAACAATACCTTTAACCCCATATATAGAAAAGATACTAGCTAAAGAAAAACCTACACTAAATAACTCACAAAAATAAAGAAATATACTAGCAAGTATTCCTATAACACTAATACCAAGAATCCATATTAAAAATATACTATAAGTATTACTTATTATTATATCTTTTAAAACTTCTACATAATCTATACTATCTTTTATAACAAAATAATTACTTATTGTATTATTAACTACATCTTTATCACTAGATGATAATAAAAAATAAAAAACTACCCCTATTAAAATAGTAATAATAGAAAAAGATAATAAAAATATAAATAAATTCTTTGAAGTAATCTTTATATTTTTAATACTTAGTTTATTTAAACTATAAGACTTCTTCTTTTTCAAATTCATTTTCATTACTATCATCCCTTTCTTATCCAATAAATTATATTTAATAATATTGGTTTTTAGAAAAGATTTATTTAGACAAATAGATATAAATTTCTTAGTATTAATTGACTATCATTTATCTTCTTGTTATAATTATTTTGCTGGAGGGATAGATATGAATAAGAAATTTCAAAAAATTGTTATATTTATTATGCTATTTGGATTACTTGGTTCTTCAGTGGCAGTTTCTTTACTTTATTTATTAGGATAATTATTATTTTAAAAAAAATGTTCATACTAATTATGGTGATAGTATGAACATTTTATTTTTATGCATTAAAATTTTATTTGTTAGAATTATTGATGTAACACTTGGAACTTTAAGGACTATTATTACTGTTAAAGATAAAATATTTTTAGCAAGCATTATAGGTTTTTTTGAAGTCTTAGTGTGGTTTTTAATAGCAAAAGAAGCTTTAGATACAGCTTCAAATAGCATTTTAGTAGGAATATTCTATGCTCTTGGTTTTGCATGTGGTACTTATATTGGGGGTAGATTATCAAGAAGATTTATAAAAGGAACATTAACTGTACAAGTTATCACTAGTAAAGCAACTAGTAAATGGCTTGAAGTCTTAAGAAAAAGTGGCTTTGCAGTTTCTGTCATGGATATAAATCAAAAAGAAAATGAACCAGATAAATATATGTTTTTTATGGAAATTAATAAAAATGATTTTAATAAACTTCACGGAATAATAAAACAATTTGATAAAGAAGCTTTTATTGTCGCAAGTGAAAGCAAAGTAGTAATAAATGGTTATTTCTCTGAAAAATAGCAAACTATTTATTATTATTTTTTACTATTTTACACTCAAAATAGAAACATGAACCTTTATTTACTTTAGATTCTATCCCATACTTAAATTTATGATCTTCTAGTATTTCTTTTACAATAGAAAGTCCAAGTCCTGTACCCACAGTAGTCCTTCTATGCCTTTTGTTGATTCTAAAGTACTTATTCCATACTAATTTTTTATCATCATCAGATATACCTTTTCCAGTATCTATTATATTTATTCTTAATATGTTATTCTTTTCTTTAAAAGTTATTTTTATCTTTTTATCTTCTCCTGTATAATTAATAGCATTATTAATTAAATTATATATAACTCTTTCTATAGCTTTTCTATCTGCATATATTATATAATCAGACTTTTCATTAAATTCAAAAATATAACCATCATTTTTATATATTGCAAATCTTTCTAAAATAGTAGTTATTTCATTTTTAATATTAATTTTTTCTAATTTTAATTCATTCTTATTATTTTCCATTTTAGAAAGAAGAAGAATATCATTAACAAGCATATTTAATCTTTCAGCTTCATCAATTATTATATTTAAATCTCTTTCTCTCTTCTCTTTATTATTATAATTTAAATCTCTAGCAGAGGCAGCATAAGCTTCAATCATAGTAAGTGGAGTCTTTAAATCATGACTTACATTTGCTAAAAATTCTTTTCTTAATTCTTCTGTTTTATTAAGTTCTTTAGAAGCTTCATTTAAAGTATTAGCAAGTTCCTTTAATTCAAAGACTTCGGTATCACATGTAAACTTAACTTTTTCTTTTTTATTAGCAAGCTTTTTAGCAGATTCATTTATCCTAAGAATAGGATCTGCTATTCTCTTTGAAAAATTATATGAAATAATAAAAGATAGTATTAATATTATAAAAACTTCATATATAAACTGTCCTTTTAAAAGACTTATACTCTTATCCATAGGCTCAAGCGAAGTATTAGCAAATACATATATATCATTATCTAATTTCTTACCATACACTAATGACTTATTATTATATCTATCATTTATAAATTCAAATTTTAAATACTTTTTATCACTACTAATAAAATCATTTGTAATGGTAGATAATACTTTATTACTTTTATCAGCACAATGCTTATAATTATCAGAGTAAAACACTAACTTTTCTTTATTTATAATTTGAATACATACTTCATTATTTAAAGATAATTCTGATAAAATAGCATCAGAATCTTCTTTTTTAAGATTCTTTTCTATGGACGCTACTGTTTGTTCTAGATTATTTGTTTGATTAATTTTATAGTATGTATTAAAAAATATAATTTGAAAAAAGTATAAAAACCCTAGTATAATACCAGAAAAAATTAGGAAATATATTAATAAATTAACACGAAGACTTCTAGTCTTTAATTTCAAGTTTATACCCTACTGCTCTTACAGTTTTAATTAAATCTCTATAATCTCCTAAATTATTTCTAAGCATTTTTATATGGGTATCTATAGTTCTATCATCTCCAAAAAAGTCATAACCCCATACTTTACTTAATAATTGTTCTCGTGATAAAGCAACATTTTTGTTTTCAATAAAATATATTAAAAGATTATATTCTTTCGGAGTCAATAAAACTTCTTTATCATCTATAGTAACACTATGTCCTACTTTATCTATTTTTAGTGTTTTATATATAAATATATTATCATCATTTACATTACTTCTTTTTAGAATAGCTTTTATTCTAGCCATTAACTCTTTCGGAGAAAATGGTTTTGTCATATAGTCATCTACTCCAAGATCAAAACCTAATAGTTTATCAGCTTCTTCACTTCTTGCAGAAAGCACTATTGTAGGTATATTCTTAATATCTTTAATCTGTCTATATGAACTATAACCATCAAGTTTAGGCATCATTAAATCAAGAATAACAATATCATAATCATTCTCTTTTACTTTTTCTATAGCTTCTAGACCATCTCCTGCCTCATCAGTCAAATATCCTTCATTATGACAATATTCAATAATTATATTTCTTATAAGTTCTTCATCGTCTACTACTAAAACTTTCATAAAAAATTCCTCCTAAAAAAATTATATCACAAATCAAAAAAGACCTAAAGTCTTTAATAATAAAATAAGTGAAAGAGGTAAAGTAAATATATTTGATATGGATTTGGTTTATTTTCGGTCAAGGTCTAGTACTATATGTACTTATACAAACGATTGCAATAATTACATATATAAATAAAAAATAAAAGTGAAAACTAATTTTATAACCTCTTTCATGTTTAATTCTAATAAAAAGATGTGGAATTAATAAGATAATATTATGAAAATTATGTGAAATTATGTTCTTTTAGTACAATTTATTATACTTTAATTCCTTACCTTTTTAATATTACTATAACCTTATTATTCTACATATATTTTTAAAAGAATAAAAAGAGAACTTCAAATGAAATTCATCATTATAAGATCTCTATTCTTCTGATTCTTTTAACATATTTGTTATAAGTATACCATATCCCTTATGAGGATTATCTACTACAACATGTGTTACTGCTCCTACTAATTTATTATTCTGTATTATTGGAGAACCACTCATTCCTTGTACTATACCATTACCTTTTGTTAAAAGTGTATTATCAGTTACTTCAAATAAAATATTTTTTGTTTTATGATTTTTATCAATACTCAATATATTAATATCAAATTCTTCGCTTTTATTACCTGATATTACTGTTTTTATAGTAGCTTTACCAATACTAATATCTTCTGAAATAGGCATTAGTTCATTTTTATTATATTTTTTTGTATAAGTTCCATAAATACCTGTTATATCATTCTTATCTATTGTACCATATATATTATCTTCATTATATATAGCATTTTTTTCTCCTACAGAACCACGATTAGCTTTCTCAATACCTGTAACATTAGATTCGAAAATTTTACCAGCTTTTATTTCAAATTTTGTACCTGTAGTTTGTTCTAATATTTCATGTCCTAGTGCTCCAAATCTATTATTAGTAGGATCAATAAATGTAAGAGTACCTATACCTGCTATACTATCTTTTACATACATTCCTGTCTTATATACTTTGCCCTCTTTTACTAGTTTTAAAGTAGTAGTTTTAGTGCTATTACCACGTTTATAAGTTACTTTTAAAGACTCACTATTAAAATTCTTTGATAGATCAGTTATCCCATGAATAACAGTATCATCTACCTTTAATATAATATCTCCAACTTTAATCCCCGCATCTTTTCCAGGATTTTTACCACTTACATTATAAAAGCCTACTACTAAAACACCACTTGATTTTACTTCAATACCTACATTATCTCCACCAACAACAACTTCATTTGAATAAGCACAAACAGAAAGTGGTATACTAAAAATAGTTAGCAAAAGAATCATAAATAGTTTGTTTTTAAAATTCATTTAATCAACTCCTTAAACAAACTACATTATTATTATCTACAGAATATAACTTTTTATAGTAGAAAAAAATTGGTAAAAAGAAAATTAATTAAGTATCTTTCTCTCTACCAACAAATAACTTTTCAATAAAACCAAATACTTTGATTCTTAAAAAGTCTATCAATACACAAACAATAAATACTGTAACTACAGAAAAAACTAAATTTACTATAAATAATTTACTAGTATAATAATTAGTACAATTAAATATCTCAGTCCAAATATACTTAGAGATAAACGTATTCATATGAATTATAAATACAGAAAATACTGATATAGATATTTTATTTATAAGTTTTGATTTAATCTTAATTTTTGAAAACAATAAAAAGAAACTTATTGCCCCAATTACATTAAAAATACTATTATAATTTAAAGTGCCAAAAAATCTATTATCTAAAAAATTAGTAAAAGTAATTAATTGACTAAACATAAATATTAAAAAATATAAAGCTGCTGGTTGTTTGTTAGTCTTATACTTTCCAATAAAAGCACCTATCAAATATAAAGAAACAAACATAGTAATTCCATAACCATTATCTATTACTGACTTAAAGCCAAAAACGTTGGCAATATACAAAAGCAAGATAATAAAATTATAAGTAAGGTTATAAATTGTTTCTTTGACATTGAGTTAATTAATAAATTTATGTATGGTATAAGAATATAAAGAATAGTATATGTTAAAATAAACCAAGCACCACTATTTTTAAAAAATATAGCATTTTTCAAAATAGAAATATTAAACAATTTCGGTTCAAACAGTATAACTAATCCCATTATTAAAAATAGATAGAAAAAATATGTAAGTACAAGTTCAAGTATTCTCTTATATTTTACTTCTTTTTTGGTATGCATAAAATAACCAGTTATAATAATATAGCAATTAACTGCTATTATAGAAAAACTTTCTATGAATCTTGCTAAATAGTAATTAAAGTCACTTGATGGAATATTTTTTGTATCAAGTGCTCCTCCGAGTGGTATTCCTAAATAATGCAAACTCAGCACCATAAGCATAAGTATTATTCTTAATAATTCAAAATTAGATTCACGTTCTTTAACCAATTTTCTCACCCCACTGATTTTCCCCTTACTCTACTCTTAAATTAATTATACCTCAAAAAAAAGTACTTGTCAGCACTTTTTAAAATTTTGTTAATTGAAAAATTAAATTGGACAGTAAAATTAACGATGTTCAACTTAATCTTGCAATTACCACATTTATAAAATTTATAGTATAATACACAGTTGATATGTTGTTCCCGGGAATTTAACACTTCCTCCTTTTGCTATACCATATTGCATATCCATAACAAACTTTTTTGTTG
>CAZBFY010000063.1:0-6178 GCA_964491445.1 uncultured Mycoplasma sp. | reverse complement strand
GACCTCTAATAGACATTTTTTATTTTATTTTATTTTTTAATTAAATTTAAATTTTATTTAATTTTTTAATTAAAAATTTTATTTTTAAATATTTTTTTAAATATTTTTTAATTAATTTATTTATTTATTATTCAAAAATGTATTTAGTATAAAAGAAGAAATTGAAATGAATTTTGAGTTCTTTGCAGAAATAAAGAAAAAATGTTATTCACTAATGATAATTAAAAAGTGAAAATGTAAAGTGAAAATTTGAAATGAGAAAAAATATGTCAATATATACTGGTCCAAGTTATAAACAAGCTCGTCGTACTGGTTTCTCTTTACTTGAAAATGGAAAAGAATTAGCACGTAAACCATATGGTCCTGGTGCTCATGGACAAGATAGAAAAAGAAGACCATCTACATATGGAATTCAACTTAAAGAAAAACAAAAAGTAAGATTTATGTATGGATTAAACGAAAGACAATTTGTTAAAACATACAAAGAAGCTGGAAAAATGCAAGGAATTCATGGTGAAAACTTACTTAAATTACTTGAATCTAGATTAGATAACTTAGTTTATCGTATGGGATTTGCATCCACTAGAAGAGCAGCAAGACAACTTGTAAACCATGGTCATATAACTGTAAATGT
Source organism: uncultured Mycoplasma sp. (assembly GCA_964491445.1). Taxonomy (GTDB): domain Bacteria; phylum Bacillota_I; class Bacilli_A; order RF39; family UBA660; genus UMGS1449. The sequence goes on along the minus strand of CAZBFY010000063.1, from coordinate 5,544 downwards.
TAAAAAATTAAACATACCATCATACAGATGTAAACCAGGAGACGTTATTACTTTAAAAGAACAATCAAAAGATCATAAAGCAGTAAAAGAAGCATTATCTAAAGTAATGAAAAGAGTAGAATTTATAACTTTTGATGATAACAAAACAACTGGTACTTATGTTAGACTTCCAGAAAGAAGTGAACTAAACCCAGAAATTAATGAATCATTAATCGTAGAATACTACAACAGATAATAGTAAAAAGCCTTAGTGTAAAAACCAAGGCTTTTTTATATACCCAAATGTTTCTTTATCATACTAAGTGAATAAGCATTACTAGACTGTGCAGGTATAAAAACAACATAATCAATATCATACTTATCTACATAATAACTAATAGAATTACCACTCTTATTATGCCTATAATCAATAGATAAAACCCTATTATAACTAGGTACAGAAAGAGCTTCTAATATATTAGTATAAGAAGAACCAACAAACATAATATTTTTACCCCTTTTATTAGATTCTATCCTAGTATAAGCCATATCCCCTTCCATATAAGCATCCTCATAAGTATTTCCAGTACCATATACTTCCTTTTTACTTAACTTATCATCCTCATATCTCTTATAACTAATATCCCTCTTCAAAGTCAAATACAAATCCTCAGGACTAGACTTAACAGTTTGACCAAGTTGCCTATTATAAGCACCATTAACTATAGTCTTATTAACAACAAATAAATCTTCTAATACATAAGACTTAACCTTAGTATACTTATTAATCTCATCATATAAAAGATAAGCACATCTAGGAGTAACATGATGATCATTAGAATAATAACAATTATAAATATTACCCTTTTCAAAAACCTTAAACGCATCAATAAAAATAATATCATCACTTAAAACACTTCTTGCAACCTCAACCTGTTTTTTATAAATATCATAACTAGAAGAATAAGTACTAGGTAAATCATCCCTCATATAAGCATCTTTCCTAGGAATAGACAAAAATATAAACTTAGCATCTATCTTATCACTTTCACTATTAACAAACTCTAAAGTACTCTTTAAATTATCATAATAAGACTTAGAAACCTTTTCCTCCGGAGAATATAACTGATTATTATCACCCTTTACAGCATCACCATAATATCTTTGAAACTGAAATAAAAAATAACCCTTTACCAAATAACTTCTTAAATTAAGCTGATCAGAAAAAGCACTAGTTAAATCATCATAATAAGACTTAGAAAACAATTTATTTATACTAAACTTAGGAAAAGTCTTAAGCTCTCTTCTTTCAACATTACTTACCTTCTCATTATTAAAAACAGTAGTAATCATAAAAAAACCTAATATTATAAAAAAACATAAAACAAATATCTTCTGAATTAATTCTTTTCTCATAAACCCTCCCTAAAACCTAAAATATATAAACGGATTATAACTAGAATATGCTAAAAACATAATAGTTATTATAAACAAAACAATTAAACAAACATAATGCATAATATACAAAAATAACTTAAATTTACCATCTTTCATACCATCTATTAACTCAAGTAATTTATAATATACTGGCGTAGAAAATATAATAGCAAGAATAAAATATATATAATAACTCTCTAAATAAACAAGTAATTCATTAAAAGCCATAACACTAAAATCAAAATTAAATAAACCACTAAAATAATTAGTCAAAAGACTTAAACTATCACATCTAAAAATAATCCATCCAAAATATATAACTAATAAAGTATAAATATGCTTTACTAAATTACAAGTCTTATCAAGTACTTTATTTAAAACAAACTTCTCTAAGCTTAAAAATATAAAATAATAAATACCCCATAAAACAAAATTCCACTTAGCACCATGCCAAAAACCAGTAAGCATCCAAACAATAAACATATTAAAAATTTGTCTTCTTATACCCTTTCTATTACCCCCAAGTGGAATATAAATGTAATCTCTAAACCACGTAGAAAGAGAAATATGCCATCTTCTCCAAAACTCCGTAATACTCTTTGAAATATATGGAAAATTAAAGTTTTCTAAAAACCTAAAACCAAATATCCTACCAAGCCCTATTGCCATATCAGAATATGCAGAAAAATCAAAATATATTTGAAACATATATGCAAATCCCCCAACTACAGCAATTAAAAAACTCATTTCATTTAAACCAAATATAGTATCAGCAAGAAGCCCCATTTGATTAGCAATTATAACTTTTTTAGCAAGTCCTAAAATAAATCTTCTAACACCATACACAATATCATCAAAAGAGGTCTTTCTAGACTTAAGCTCCTTTTCAATAGTCTCATACCTCACAATAGGACCCGCTACAAGCTGAGGAAACAAAGAAACATATAATAAAAGAGTAAAATAATTCCTTTGAAGATTAACCTTTTTCCTATAAACATCAATTACATAACTCATAGCTTGAAAAGTATAAAAAGATATACCAATAGGAAGAACTATCTCAGGAATAACAAAATCACTATTAAATAAAAAATTAATATTCTCTAAGAAAAAACCAGTATACTTAAAATAAAAAAGTACCAAAAGATTACAAATAATAGTTAAAACCAAAAATAACTTCTTATTATTCCTCTTATCTATTAAAAAAGCCCCAACATAATCTATTAAAACAACAAATAAAAGTACAAGTAAAAACTTAGGACCCCCAAATAAATAAAATATCAGACTAAAAAGAAGTAAAACATAATTCTTTACTCTTTTAGAAGCTATAAAATAACATAAAAGAACCAAAGGTAAAAATAAAAATATAAATATTGTGCTACTAAATACCATGTATACCTCCTAGAAATTAAACATTAACCACTCCGGCTTAAAAATCATAAGTATTCCTATTAATACCATTATTAATCCCCCAATTAAATGAGAATATTTACTATACTTATTACTAATCGCAGTTATCTTTAAAGTCTTCATAGCAATTACAAATACAACTAAATCATCTAATAAAAAGAATAAAATATAAAGAATAATATAAAGAACATTCCTTACACCAGTAACATTATTATAAGCAAGAATCTCAGTAAACATAACAGGAAGTCCAAGAGAACATAAAAGCTCTATTAAATTAACACTTATAGCCAAAAGCATAATACCCAAAACAGACAATATAAACTTCTTATTAGCTAATATAGACTGTATCCTAGTAATAATCTTTTTCCTCTTACTCTTTGAAGTAACATCACAACCAGTATCCTTAGTCTTAAAATATCTATATATATTAACTCCTCCAAATACAAGTGCAAATACTGCTATTAAGATTTGTAATACTTTAATACCACTAATAAAAGTTGCAACCTTTAAAAAACTCATCATAAATAAAAAATATACAAAAGCACTAGTAAATAAAAAAGTAAAACCAAGTATCCACATCTTCTTCCTACTAGGAAAATTAAGAAGCATTGTTATTAAAAAGATTAATATCCACATAGCACATGGATTAAAACCATCAACAAGTCCTATTAAAATAGCAATTATAGGAAGAGACATATCTCTTAACTCAACATCTCCTATTAAAGGAATAGATAAAGTCGTATTATCGTTACTATCATCTTCATAATAATCAGATAAATCAGCCTCTTTCTTACTCTCATCATAACTAGAAGTACTATTACTATCACTAGTATTATTCTCTATTTTACCATCTACTATTCCAAGAGTAATGCCAACATTATCATTATATTTCTCTTTTTTAGCTTTCTTTATCGCTTTATCTACTTTCTTCTCCCAAACTTTACTATCAGAATAACCCTGATAAACATCTTCTCCAATTACAAAATAAGGAACCCCTTTAGCCTCAACTGAAGTTACTTCTGCTACCTTATTCCATAATTCCTGATTAGAACTATCATACCAAACCTCATATTTATAAACTTTAACCCTATCATCATCAGAATACTCAAGTTCAAGATACTCCTCAAGTGCTGCACAATGAGGACAACCTTCACCATAAAAAAGATAAATATTTACCATCTCATTAGCACTCACACCAAAAGGAATAAACATAAATAAAAATAAAAAAACAAATAATATTCTTCTAAATAACTTCATCATAAAACCTCTTTTAATTTATTTTCAATATCACTATATGAAACTTCTCCAACCAAACGTGCAACCTCTCTACCATTTTCTTCAAATATCAAAACCGGTAAAACATTACCAACTTCATACGAATAATCATCAAAATCATAATCAATTTCTTTAACATAAACTTTATAATTTTCAAGCACTTTCTCTAAAACTTGATTTACTATTATACAAGATGTACAACCCAAAGATGAAATCTTAACTATTTGCATTTAACCCACTCCTTAAGCTTATTAATAAAAACATCAATCTCTTCTTTAGTAGTTTTATAAGAAATACTTACTCTAACAGAAGTAAGAGCCCTATCCATATCATTATATAAACTATTAATAACAACAGAATAACTACCACTAGAACAAGCAGTCTTACTAGATATATATATATCATTATCAGAAAAAAACTTAAGTGTATCATCACTACTTTTATTTAGAATACTAAAATTTAATATATGAGGTATACACTCATCATTAGAATTAATAACCACTAAATCTTTTATACTATCTTTTAAATATTTATTAAGACTACAAACATAATCATACTTATTATCAAAATCATCAAAAGCATCACGAAAAGCAACACTAGAAGACGCTATAAGAGAAGTCTGAGGAGTACCACTCCTATAAACAGTCATAGATTTCCCACCATGAATTAAAGGAACAAACCTAATATTACTCTTCTTAACAAGACCTCCTATTCCTTTAAAACCAAATATCTTATGAAGAGAAAAACTAGCTAAATCAATATTCCCTAAAGAAATAGAAACCTTTCCAATAGCCTGAGTTATATCACTATGAAATATAACATTAGGATATTTTTTTAATAAAAGACCAATTTCCTCAACAGGTTGTCTAAGTCCAACTTCTGAATTAACAGCACCAATAGATACCAAAGTATCATCATTAGTAATTAAACTCTTTAAACTATCTATATCAACTAAACCATTTTCATTTAAAGAAACAAAATCTACTTTAACACCCTTTGTCTGAAGATAACCACAAGGACTAGTAATAGAAGAATGCTCAAGTTTAGTAGTTATTATATGATTAACACTTAAACCCTTTAAAACAGTATTATTAGACTCACTAGCACCACTAGTAAATATAAGCTCATTACTACTTATACCAAGTAAATCCGCTATCTCAGAAATAGAATCTTTAATAACACAATTACTCATAACACCTATCTTATGAGTAGAATTAGGATTAGCAAAATAACTACTCTCTACTTCATTAAATCTATTTAAAACATTACTACTTACCTTAGTAGTAGCAGAATAATCTAAATATATCAAATTACATCACCATAAATATTGTAACATTTATAACAAAAAGACTCAATAAAAAAGTCTTCACATCTTATACAAAACATAATTAATCGTTAGTATTTACAGCCACAACTAAAAGATAAGTGTTTTTCACTTATTTTTTA
>CAZBFY010000062.1:0-6179 GCA_964491445.1 uncultured Mycoplasma sp. | reverse complement strand
GAATGTACTGGTTTATCTGAAAAAGAAATAAGAAACTTAAAATAGCTACTTTAAACAGTAGTTATTTTTTGTTATATATAAAATTAAGTTAAATAGTTAGGTTGCACCTAAAGTAAGCCGTATGTTATAATTTGCATTGAGAGGAGTAATTATGTTATTAGTAAAAGATTTTAAAGATTATCAAATAATTGGTATGAGTAATGGAGAAAAATTAGAAAAGTGGGGTAAATATTATTTATTAAGACCAGATCCAGAAATAATATGGCAAGATAAATTAGATAAAGATTTAGCTCATGCACATTATCATCGAAGTAATAAAGGTGGAGGTTACTGGGAAAAGAAAAAACATTTACCAGATAGATGGACTATTAATTATAAAGACTTAGTATTTAATGTAAAATTAATGGGTTTTAAGCATACAGGAATATTCCCTGAACAAAGTATTAATTGGGACTTTATGATGGATAAAATAGAGCAAGAGAAGAAAAATAATAATCAAATAAAAGTATTAAATCTTTTTGCATACACTGGTTGTGCTTCAGTAGCATGCTTATCTAAAGGAGCAGAAGTAACTCATGTAGATTCATCACGAGGAATGATAGAATGGGCTAAAGAAAATGTAAAGTCTTCAAATCTAGAAGATAAACCAATTAGATTTTTAGTAGATGACTGTATAAAATTTGTTAAACGTGAAATAAGAAGAGGAAATAAATATGATGCAATAATTATGGATCCACCATCATATGGAAGAGGCTCAAATGGAGAAGTTTGGGATATAGAAAAAGATTTATTTAATTTAGTAGAATTATGCACGCAAATACTAAAAGAAGAACCATTGTTTTTCATAATAAATTCATATACTGCAGGACTATCTCCAAAAGTACTAGACAATATATTAAAAATAAAATTCTCTTCTAAAAAAGGAAAAATAACAAGTGGAGAGTTAGGTATAAAAGCACAAAATGAATTAATACTACCATGTGGAGTATATGCAAGATATGAAAAATAAGTTAAATGTTTTATATGAAGATAATCACATAATTGTAGTAATAAAACCTATTAATATACTAAGTCAAAGTGATATAACAAATGATATAGATATGTTAACTATAATAAAAGAATATCTAAAAGAAAAATATAATAAAAAAGGAAATGTATACCTAGGGTTAGTACATAGATTAGATAGACCTACAAGTGGAATAATGGTTTTTGCAAAAACTTCTAAAGCTGCATCTAGACTAAGTAAAAGTATAAAAGAAAAAAGTTTTAAAAAAACATACTTAGCAGTAATAAAATATTTAAATAAAGAAACAGATACACTAATAGATTATATAAAAAAAGATAAAAATAATAACTCAGTAATTACAAATAATAAAGATGGTAAATATTCAGAATTAAACTATAAAATAATAAAAAAAATAAATAACTTAAACTTAGTAGAAATAAATCTAGTAACAGGAAGACATCATCAAATAAGAATACAATTTTCATCAAGAGGATATCCTTTGTATGGAGATAATAGATATGGAGAAAAAGATAATAAACAATTAGCACTATATGCATATAAACTAGAATTTATACATCCAGTAACAAAAGAATTAATGGTTTTTAAAAGTTATCCTAATTATGGAATATTTACAAAATTTAAGGAGTGTTATAAATGAAAAAAGATAATAAGAATATAAAAAAGATAGTGTTAGAGATGATATTAATACCACTTTGTATTATATATTTATTATATACTTTATTACTTGATAATAATAAAATAAGTGAAATACTATGTATTATGTTTACTATAATTACATCACTTGTTTTTATAATAAAATATATAAAAGAAGTATATATTTATGAAAATAAGTATAATGTATTTAAAATAATATTTAGTATATATAGTATTATATTAGTGATAATATCTATATTAACACTAATACTTAATATAAATGTATTAAACTTAGTATTTATTATAATGATAATTATTTTACTTATATATTTATGTTTATATATAATAAAACATATAATGGATATACATAAAAATAAAGGTATGTTTTATAAGAAGATATTTAGTATATTTTTAAGTATAAATTCATTTGTTATTATATTAATTACATTAATACTAAGTATGTAAGAGTTTGTTTTTATAAAAAGATAGTTTTAAGTATCAAACAAATAAATCAAATTAGTTAATACTAAAATGATTAATTATAGGAAAAACTATTATAGAAGTATGGGCAAGGTGATGAAAGAACTAATTATGGTAATGCTGTTTAGAAAAGTTATCAGAAAAATTAATTAATAAATTAAGTAAAGGATTTTTAAAGAGAAATCTAGAAAGAATGAGAAAATTTTGTATATGTTTAATAGTGTAGTCGTAATTAAGTTGGTTTTTATAAATACTATGTTGATAGTATAAAAATGTGTTTAAATTATGTATTAGAAGTAATATTGTTTAAAATTATAGATATAGGATTATCATTATATAACAGAAGAGTTTTTCAAAAATAAAGAGAAATAAGCTTCTGTTTTATTATAAATAAAATTATTATTTTCTTTATTAATGATTTTAAATATTTTTAGTTTTTTCTTGTTATTTTATTTATATATTGTTTAATATGAAATTTACAAAAAAACTGGAATTGGACACTTTTTTTGGAATGAACATTGATAAAATTTGTTTTTTTATGTATACTATTATTGTATGAAAGGATGTTTTAATATGGAAATTAAGAGAAACTATTATTTAAAAAATTAATTTTAAAAAAGAATAATAAACTTATAAAGATAGTAACAGGTATCAGAAGATGTGGGAAGTCATATTTGTTAGATCCAATTTTTAAAAATTATTTGTTAGATAATGGTGTGGATAAAAATCATATAATTAAATTAGAATTGGATTCTATTGAAAATGAAGAGTACACTAATCCTAAAAAACTTTATGAATATGTTATGGAAAGAGTAATTGACAATAATACTTACTATGTAATTTTAGATGAAATACAGAAAGTAAGAAATTTTGAAAGTGTTTTAAATAGTTTTCTTAGGAAACCAAATCTTGATGTTTATGTAACAGGAAGTAATTCTAAATTTTTATCATCTGACATAATTACAGAATTTAGGGGTCGTGGTGATGAAATAAGAGTTTATCCATTGTCTTTTTCTGAATTTATGTCTGTTTATAACGGCAATGAAATAAATGGATTAAATGAATATATAAATTATGGGGGTCTTCCATTAATTACTACTTTTAAAAGTGCAGAAGAAAAAATTGATTATTTGAACTCTCAAAAAAATAATGTATATATAAATGATGTTATTGAAAGAAATGGTATTATAAATGATGAAAAATTAAAAACTTTAATTGAAATAATATCATCAAGTATAGGTTCGCTTACTAATCCAACAAAACTATATAATACTTTTATTAGTAAAGGAAATAAAAATATTACAAATAAAACAATAGCTTTATATTTAAAGTATCTTGAAGAGTCATTTTTGATAGAAAAATCAAAAAGATTTGATGTAAAAGGAAAAAAGTATATTGAAACACCATTAAAGTACTATTTTGTAGATATTGGTATAAGAAATTCTCTAATCAATTTTAGACAATTAGAAAAAACTCATATAATGGAAAATATTATATATACTGAACTTCGTAGGCGTGGTTTTAATGTAGATGTTGGAATTGTAGAAAAAAGGAAAATTAATGAAAATGGAAAAAAGGAATATAAACAGTTAGAAATTGATTTTGTTGTGAATAAAGGTAGTGATAAATATTATATTCAATCAGCATATAGTATAGAAGATAATGATAAGAGACAGCAGGAATTACAATCACTTCTAAATGTTGGTGATAACTTTAAAAAAATGGTAATTGTTTATGATAACTTTATAAAATGGCAAGATGATAATGGCATAATTTATATTAGTATTTATGACTTTTTACTTAATGAAAATAGTTTGAAAGAAGCATAAGATGAAATAAAAAAAATATAAATAAATTATTTAGAAACATCGATATATCAACGATGTTTTTTTATGTGTGATTTTTTTTAATACTTTTAATAAAATTTAACTCAGAGTAAACTGCTTTTACATATTTTTTACTATTTTACTATTTTGTCTTAAAAACCACTAATATTTTCTTGAAAAAATGAAATAAATATTATATACTAATCTTAGATAAAATAATATGATAAGTGGTGATTATATGGATAAAGAAACGAAAAGAAGAGTTAGGATTACTATTATGGGTATTTTAGGATTAGTAATACTAGTAATAGGAATATCATTTGCGGCTTTTAGTGCTAATTTAGCGGGTATTCAAATACAAACAATGAATACTGGTTGTTTAAAAGTAGATATGACTGATACTGGATCAGTTAATTTAGCTAATGCTATGCCAGAGACTGATGAGAGTGGTTTAAGTGGAGATCCTTATGTATATACAATTACTAATAGTTGTACTACAGATGCGTTTTATACTACTACTATTAATGTAATGAATACATCAAATACAGATAATGTTTCAAAAGTAAAAGTAGCATTAGATGGAGACTCGTATTTAGCACCTACTATAGAAAGTAATTTACCTGCAGCAGAATTATTAGATGATTCTGTATCAGGAGTTTCTAGTACATATAAATTAGATGAAGGTTATTTAAAAGTAGGACAGTCTAAAACATTTGAACTTAGAACATGGATAGATTATGATGTTACATCTATTACTGGAGGACTTGAAAATAAAATAATAGTAAATTCAAGTGCTGATAATGATTCTGCAATAGCATATAATAAAAATACAGCAGGATATTATGTACTTAGTAAAAATACAATAATTACAAAACCTAATTATAAAAATGTAGCACCTAGTACTACAGAATCAAGTGGAGTAGTAGAAGTACAAAATAATGATGGAACAACTTATCACTTTAGAGGGGCTCCTAATAATTACTTAACATTTGCTTCAAAGAGTTTTAAAATACTTAGTACTAATAAAGATGGAAGTATAAATATAGTATTAAATAGTGCTGTTTCAGGAACAGATTTATCTGTGGTTTATAATAATTTAAATGTTTCTTCTTATGAGACTTATATAAAAACAGATTCTACTTTCTGTGTTGAAAATGGTAGTAGTAATAATATATATATAGCAAAAACAAAAGTGGATAAAAAGAATCCTACTAATGATTGTGAAAGTAATAATACTATATCTAAAATAGGGATACCTACAGTAGATGATTTAATGTATGCTGGGGTAGTTACTGGTAAAACAAATACTAGTACTTTCTTAAATGATACTAATGAATATAAAGTAAATGGTTTATATGATAGTACTCAGTATTATACATATAAAAATGGTGGTTTTGATAAAAGTACAAATAATGGTTATACAAAAGCAGTAATAACATTAAATAGTAATACAAAATTAGAGGGTTTAGGAACAGAAGAAAGTCCATTTTATGTATCAGGTAAATATACAGATATAGAAAATAGTAGTTATAAAGATGAAATAGCACCAATTATAGATAAAGTAAGTGTAGATGCTAGATGGTCTAAAACTAATAAAAAGATAGAAATATCTGCTAGAGATAATTCTTCTGGAAGTGGTTTAGCAGGAGTTATAGTAAAAACAAAAGAAGAAACACCTACTTTAACAGAGACTGGTTGGGAAGCTTCTACTAGTAATAAATATACTACAGTTAATTCTTTTGATAATGGAACATATTATGTATATGTAAGAGATAATGCTGGTAATATAAGTGAAGGAAGAAAAATAGTAGTAGAAAAAGTAGATAAAGTAGCACCTACATGTACTATAAGAATAAATCCTAATGGTACAACAGCAGCATATAAAACATTATCAATTATAACAGAAGATACTAACATAGATTTAGAGGGTTATTCATGGAGTCATACAAATTCAACAGAAGATGTAGTAAAAGTAAGTGCTAATGGAGAATATACAGGATATTTAACAGATTTAGCAGGTAACAAAGGTAATTGTAAAGGAATAGTTACTAATGTAACAGAGGCTAATGCACCAGAACTTGATACACAAAGTATGATACCAGTATATTATGATGAAACAAATGAAGTATGGAAGAAAGCAGATAAAAATAATACAAGTACAGAACATAAATGGTATGATTATAATAATAAGATGTGGGCTAATAGTGTTACAG
>CAZBFY010000061.1:0-6197 GCA_964491445.1 uncultured Mycoplasma sp. | reverse complement strand
AATAACACATTTTCACTTTTTCTTTTTATTGATTATTTTTGCCGAAACTCAAACTAAGTAAAAAATAAAATTTTCATTACAATTCAATCAAAAAAAATACAAATTTAACAGAAACACTTATAAATAAAAAAATAGCAAATAATATAACAAAAAATATTAATAATTAAAATATGAAATAATACCCAATTTCTTAACAATTTAACACAGATTCAGTATTATCCTTTATAGAAATTCATCAATTACCCATTATTTAATTAAACTAAATGCAACTAAATTTTCACGTTAATATTTAAAGTCTTAAAAAACCTTTCCTATTCTAGACCTTTTCTTAAATTACTAACATCACCATTATCTAAAGAAACACCAATTTTCAAAAAACAAGAACAAGTCTTTAATTTAGCATATCTCGTATCACTAAGAATATTATTAAAAATATAAGTTAAATCATCTCTATTCATATAATCACCACTACTAATATACTACAAATATGTAAAACTTGTCTTATATTCGACAAAAATATATAAAAAAAGATAGAAAAAAAACTCCTATTATAGTATAATTTCTATATGGTGATGAATTTTGATAAAGTATCCAAATAAAATCATAAAAAATAAAAATTACATAAATTATGGTAACAGAGGTATGACATTAGAATCAGAAATAAACGATTCAAACAAATACTATTTAGAAAAAGACATAGCAGTTATCTACAAAAAACCAACACCAATTAAAGTTGTAAAACAAGTAAACGAAAAAATAGTAGATGCATACTTTGAAAAACCCTCAACTACTGATTACAATGGTTTATATAAAGGAAAGTATATTGATTTTGAAGCAAAAGAAACAAAAAAAACATCTTTCCCACTTAGAAATATTCATCCTCATCAAATTAAACACTTAGAAAACATAATAAAACATAAAGGCATTTGTTTCCTAATTGTAAGATTTGTAAATATTAATGAAACTTACCTTTTATTTGGAAAAGATTTTATCCACTTCATAAAAAATAATGAAAGAAAATCTATTCCACATAGTTACTTTAAAGAAAAAGGATACTTAATAAAAGATAAGTTAATGCCAAGAATTGATTATTTAAAAATAATTGATAAATATGGAGGTATTTTATGAAATTAAAAAAAGTTAAATTAAAAAAGAAAAAAACTACTAACGAAACAAATATAAAACCAAAAAAAACATCTGATATAATAATTGGTTTTATAATAACAACTGCTTTATTATTCTTAGTAATTGGATATTTTATATTCGGACTATGGATTGCACTAGCATTTACTATTATCTATTTACTACTAATATTACTAGTTAGAACCATTGATAAATATCCCATTGGTAGTAAAAAAAGAAAACGAGCTAAAAATGCATTTATGATACTATTACTATTAGGTATTATTGGTATTCTAGCATTTATTGTATTCTTTATAATAATTATCATTTCATCTCCAGATTTTGATACAGAAAAATTAGATAGAAATGAAACTACTATAATATATGATAATAAAAATGAAACAGTTGCAACACTTGGTAACGAAAAACGTGAAAAACTAGAATACAACGAATTACCAAACGTTTTAGTAGATGCAATAGTAGCAACAGAAGACTCAAGATTCTTCCAACATAACGGACTTGATGCACCAAGATTTGCAAAAGCTGTACTAGGACAATTAGCAGGAGCTTCAGATGCAGGTGGAGGCTCAACCCTAACAATGCAAGTTGCCAAAAACAACTTCACATCTAGAGAAGCAAGTGGAATCGAAGGTATTATAAGAAAATTTACAGATATTTACCTATCAGTATTTAAAATAGAAAGAGCATTCACAAAACAAGAAATTATTGAATACTACGTAAACGAACCATTTTTAGGAAGTAACTCATATGGTGTTGAACAAGCAGCTCAAACATATTTTGGAAAACATGCCAAAGAACTTAACTTAGCAGAAGCTTCCCTAATCGCAGGACTATTCCAAGCACCTGGTGCTTATGATCCATATGTAGACCCAGATGCTGCAGCAGAAAGAAGATCAACTGTACTTTCATTAATGGTAAGACATGGATATATTACAGAACAAGAAAAAGAAATAGCAGAAAGTACTAAAGTTGAAGACCTACTTGTAAGTACAAAATCAACTAATACAAACGCATATCAAGGTTATATAGACCTAGTAGTAGAAGAAGTAATAAGTAAAACAGGTATGGATCCTTACGTAGTGCCAATGGAAATATATACAAATATGGATGCAAAAAAACAAGTTAGTCTAAATAAAGTATTCACAGGAAAAACATATGACTGGATAAATAAAACAATTCAAGGAAGTGCTGTTGCAGTAGATTCAAAAACAGGTAAAATAATAGCAGTCGGAGCAGGTAGAAACAGAACAGGAGAAAGAACATTTAACTACGCAACAGATATATCAAGACAAATAGGATCAACTGCAAAACCAATATTTGATTATGGACCAGCTATAGAATACAAAAATTACTCTACAGCCCATATATTTAATGATAAACCAATTACATATACAGGAACAAATCAAAAAATAGTAAACTATGACGGAAGATACATGGGAAATATTTCACTTAGATATGCCCTATCAGATTCAAGAAACGTCCCAGCAGTCGAAGCTTTCCAAGCTGTAGACAATGAACAAATCAAAAAATTTGCTACAAGCCTTGGAATAAAACCAGAGATAGATTCAACAGGATACGTTCACGAAGCCCATGCCCTTGGAGCATTTAATGGTGCCTCTCCACTACAGATGGCAGGAGCCTATGCCGCATTCAGTAACGGTGGTACATATTACGAACCATATTCAGTTAACAAACTTATTATGAGAGATTCAGATGAAAAAATAGAATTCAAATCAAAAGGCGAAAAAGCAATGAGCGAAGCTACAGCATACATGATAACAGATGTATTAAGAGACGTCGCAGGAAGAAATAACATACCTACCCTAACAACTGATCAATTCGCTATGAAAACAGGTACAACAAACTATGATGAAGCAACTGCAAATAGATACGGATACTCATCAGATGCTGCACCAGACGGTTGGTTAGTAGGATACACTCCAAGCATTAGCCTCGCAATGTGGACTGGTTATGTAGACAATAAGAATGGTGTTTACCTAACAATGAATCAAATGTATAACCACAAAAACAACTTATACATAGCATGTGCAAGAGCAATATTCGATAGCAACGGAGACAAATGGACAAAACCATCAAGCGTAGTTCGTGCTAAAGTTGTAAAAGGAACAGAAGAACTTGCTAGTTCAACAACACCAAGTAGCATGGTTACAACAGAATTATTTAAACGTGGACACGCCCCTAAAAAAACATCTACAAAATATAACGTACTTCCAAATCCATCAGGACTTACAGTAGAATACTCCGGAGGTAAAGTATATATATCTTGGGCAGCAGCTAAAAAACCAGATGAAAGCGATGATTCACTCGGAGCATTTGGATATAACGTATATCTAAATGGACAACTACTAGGCTTTACAACAAGTACAGAATACACCTACTCTGGAGCTAATCCATTTGGAACATACACAGTAAAAACAGCATATAAAAAATCAACATCAAATATGAGTTCAGGAATTAGCAAAAGCCTAAGCCAAGACATAGACATAGAAACAAACGTAGAAGAATCAGTTAACCTATTCGTCGGAGATACATACACACCAACATCTAACCCATTCACAGTATATGAAAACGGTGTAGACGTAACATCATCTGCAACCATTACAACAACAATAAAAAATTCAAATGGAACAACAGTATCAAAAATAGATACAAGTAGTCCTACTTCATATACAATAACATACATAATAAAATACGACGGAAAAACAAGCAAAGCACAAACTATTGTAAATGTATTAGATAACCCAACTAATCAGCCAAACACAAACGAATAGATGGAAACTTTTCCATCTATTTTTACTTGTATTATTAAATCATGTATTATATAATAATACTATCATAAAGGAGGATTAATTTTGAAAGAAAATGATTCAGTTATAAAAAATAATAATAAAAAGAAAATAACAATAACTATATTCAACATAATAACAATATTATCAGCAATATTTTTAATAGTATCAATTTATATGATAAGTGGTATAGAAAATACCATTAGATACATAGCAATAGGACTAATATTTCTTATAAATATAATAATGATACTAGTAGTAAGAAAACTTGCAAAAAATAAAAAAAGTCTAAAAATCATAAGCATAATAATAAGCATAATACTAATAATAATACAAGCAATACTAGGATACTTCATCTTAAAAACATATAGTACACTAAACAATATGAATAAAGATAAAATAACATATACTTCAGTTATAGTAACAAAAAATAACTCAAAAATAGAAAACATAGAAAACCTAAAAGACAAAAAAATTGGTATCGTAGCAGATAAAACATCAATAGATGGTTACATAATAGGACTAGAAATAATAAAAGAAAAAAACTTAGATAAAAATAGTACAATAGTAGAATATACAGACTTCTCTAGTTTAGTAAAAGATCTATACAACAAAAAAATAGAAGCCATGATAATAGGAAAAAATTATCCTAGTATGTTTAAAAACACAGACAACTACAAAAACATAGAAAATGAAACAAAAATAATATATGAAAAATCAAAAACACTATCAAAACAAGAAATAGCAAAATACACCGGAGATGAAATGTTAAACTTCAACACATCAGAAAAAATAGATAAGCCATTTACAATGCTAGTCATGGGAATAGATTCAACTGCAAATACCCTTTCAAAAAATGCAACAGGTAACGGAGATGCTCTAATGATGGTAACATTTAATCCAAAAACACTTAATGCTACTATATTTAGTATACCAAGAGATACCTATGTACCAATCGCATGCTTTGAAAATCAAAAAGAAAATAAAATAACACATGCAGCATGGAATGGCGAAAGTTGTATGATAAAAACAATAGAAAACTTTACTGGTATTAACATAGATTACTATGTAAAAATAAACTTCCAAGGAGTAGTAAAACTAGTCGAAGCACTAAACGGTATTACTGTTGATGTACCCCTAGACTTCTGTGAATCAAACTCAAAAAGATCAACAAAAGAAAATAATTTAATTTGTCTAAAAAAAGGCCCTAGTACCCTAAATGGTGAACAAGCCCTAGCACTCGCAAGACATAGAAAAACACTTACAACTGGAGATTTACAAAGAGGTATAAACCAACAACTAGTAGTACAAGGAATCCTAAATAAACTAAAAAGTGTAAAAAGTGCTAATCAAATGCTAAATATTTTAGATACAATAAGTCAAAATATGGATACAAACTTCACAACAAAACAAATACTATCATTCTATGACATAGCAAAACAACTATTCAAAACAAGCACTACTAATAACTTAATCAATATGAGACAATTATATCTACAAGGTTCAAGTCAAATGATTTATGATGAAGGAATGGGACTTGTACTATATAATTATATTCCAAACGAAGAAAGTTTAAAATTGGTAGTTAATGCTATGAAAGAAAATCTAGAACTTAAAGAAGTAGAAAAAGTAAAACAAATAGATTTTAGTATCGAAGAACCATTTAAACTTGATACAATAGGAAACGATGTTAAAACTGCAACAAAAACATACACCTTATTACCAAACTTTGTTGGAGAAAGCGAAAGCTACGCAAGAGGATGGCTCGCTAATAATGGTATTTCAGCAACAGTAAATACAAAAGAAGTAACATCAGGTTACTATGATGGTCAAATAATAAGCCAAAGCTATCCAGAAGGAAAAAGAATAGATTTAATATCAGGCTCTGTTAATCTAACAATAGCAAAAGTAATTACAAAAACAGAAAGTACTCCTGCAAAAAAAGAAAAAGAAACACCAAAAACAGAAACTAAAAAAGAAGAAATACCAGAAGAAGAACCAACAGAACAACCACAAGAAGAACCAAAAGAAAATCCAGAAATACCTGAAATACTTAATCCATGAAAAAAATCTTTCAACTTTTTGAAAGATTTTTTTACTCTAGATTAAATCTTTGTTTGTCATATAAGTAGTTATGCTTTACTTCAGAGTCTGAAAGAGCTCTATTATATATACGTACTGAGTATATGTTCCCTTTAAAATAAGTACCACTAGCAACAGATGAACCATTAGGATTAACTCCTATTG
>CAZBFY010000060.1:0-6224 GCA_964491445.1 uncultured Mycoplasma sp. | reverse complement strand
AAGTATAGAAATTATTTCTAAATGTACAGGTTTAACTAAAGAAGAAATAGAAGACTTAAAATAGCTACTTTAATAGTAGTTATTTTTGTTTTCAAGACTTAGTTAAATAGTTAGGTTGCACCTAAAATTAGCTCTATGTTATAATTTTATAAGAGGAGGAGTATTATGACATGTAATTGTTTAGTTGAATTATCTCATGTATTTATAGATAAAACTTTTACTTACAAAATACCAGATAATTTAAAAGATAAAATAAATATAGGAATGAGAGTAGAAGTACCTTTTGGTAAACAAATATTAGAAGCTTTTGTATTATCTATTTCATATGAAGAACAAACAATACAAGACTTAAAATCAGTAATAAGATTAGTAGATACATACCCAGTATTAAATGAAGAACTACTAAGTATAGGAAAATTTATAAAAAATATAACTTTATCATCTTTAATGTCTTCATATCAAGTAATGCTCCCAAAGGCTTTAAAAGCAAAGAAAAATGTTAATATGAAAGTAAAAACAAAGAAATATGTAACATTAAATAATAATATATCTTTAAGTAATTATAAGTTTAATAAAACTCAAATAAGTATAATAACTTTATTAAAAGAAAATAAAGAAATAGAAATAAATAAACTAAATGAAATATCTAAAAGTAGTGTAAAAAATTTAATAAATAAAAATATATTAATAATAAAAGAAGAAGAAGTATATCGCTATAATTTAATAACAACAAGTAAGAAAGAATTCTCTTTAAACAAAGAACAACAAAAAGTATTTAATGAAATAAATAATAGCTTAAACCATCAAGAAGTATTTTTATTATATGGAGTAACTGGATCCGGTAAAACAAATGTTTATATGAAACTAATAGAAAAAGTAATACAAAGTGGTAAAACAGCATTATTCTTAGTACCAGAGATATCATTAACTCCTCAAATAATAAATAGATTTACATCTTATTTTGATAAAATAGCAGTACTTCATAGTAAGCTTTCTAATAGTGAAAAGTATGATGAATGGAGAAAGATAAATGAGGGAAAAGTAGATATAGTAATTGGAGCAAGAAGTGCTATATTTGCACCTTTAAAGAACATAGGTATTATTATTATAGATGAAGAACATACAAGCACTTATAAACAAGAAAATACTCCTAAATATAATGCTATAGATATAGCAAAATATAGAAGTAATTATCATAAATGTCCTTTAGTACTCGGAAGTGCAACACCCTCTATAGAAAGTTATACAAGAGCATTAAAAAAAGATTATACTTTAGTAGAACTTCCAAATAGATATAATGGATTAAATCCTAATATAGAGATAATAGATATGAATAAAGAATATAAGAAAACTAATAGTTATTTTTCGAATACTTTAATAGAAAATATAAAAGATGTAATAAATAAACAAGAACAAGTAATATTATTCTTAAATAAAAGAGGGTATTCTAATATAGTAACTTGTAAAAACTGTAATGAAGTGGAAAAATGCCCAAATTGTGATATATCACTTACTTATCATAAAAGTTCTAATATGTTAAGGTGTCATTACTGTGGTTATGCAAAAAGAAAAGATAATATATGTAAACATTGTAAAGAAGAATTAAAAGATTATGGAATAGGAACAGAGAAAGTAGAAGAGTCTTTAAAAGAGTTAATACCAAATGCAAATATTATAAGAATGGATATAGATACTACAACAAAAAAAGGAGCTCATGAGCAAATAATTAAAGATTTTAGTGATGGTAAATATAATATTCTTTTAGGAACTCAAATGATAGCAAAAGGACTAGATTTTCCTAATGTAACTTTAGTAGGAGTAATAAGTGCTGATATAAGTTTAAATTTTCCAGACTTTAGAAGTAGTGAAATAACATTCTCATTACTTAATCAAGTATCAGGTAGAAGTGGAAGAGGAAATAGACAAGGTAAAGTTTTAATACAAACATTTAATCCAGAACATTATGCTATAACATGTAGTAAAAATAACGATTATATAAGTTTTTATAATGAAGAGATAAAAATAAGACAAAAATTAAATTATCCTCCATATTGCTATATATGTTTAATAAAAATATCTTCAAAAGATTATAAAATAGCAAGTGATATAAGTATAAAAATAAGTAAATATTTAAAAGATAAGATAAAAGAAGAAATAATACTAGGACCAAGTACTGCTAATATATTTAAAATAAATAATGAATATAGGTTTCAAATAATAATAAAATATAAAGATATAAAAAATATTAAAAAATACTTAGTAATGTTAGAAGAAAGATTTTTTAATGATAAAAAAGTAAAAGTAGATATAGATTTTAACCCAGTAAAGCTTTAAAGTTATAATTATATTATTAAAGCTTTTCTTTTTGTATATTTTTATTTATTTTATTCATACTATTTCTAGGAGGAATAAAAATGAAAGAAGATAATATAAATGCTTTAGATGAGATTCATAAAGGAGCATGTATGGGTATGGAAGCTATACATTTTATACTAGATAAAGTAGAGGATGATGATTTAAAAAAAGAACTTATGAAAGAACATAAAAACTATAAAAATATTCTTTCTCAAGTTGAAGATATTTATCCAAAGTATAATAATGATAAACCACATGATTTAAGTGCTATGAATAAAGTAATGACATGGTATGGAATAGAGATTAAGACTTTATTAAATGATAGTACTTCAAAAATAACAGAATTATTACTAGAGGGAGTAAATATGGGTATTATAGAGGGTAAAAAAATACTTAATAATAAAGAATTAGATAAAGAAGTAAAAAGTATTATAGATAAATATGTTAAAATGCAAGAGAGAAGTGTAGAAGCTTTAAAAGAGTTTTTATAAGTAATAATTATAATAGATATTTATTATGTTAGAACTAATAAAGTGTGAAGATATTACTTGATTTTATATGTATTCTTTTTTTGTTATATTTCTATATTATATATATAAATTTGGTAATTATTATTTTTAAGATTATTAGTTCTTTTTAGTAAAAAAATTAATAACTTTACATCTTATTTTTCTTCTGTTATAATAAAGAACATCTTTGGAGGCTGATAAGATGGAAAAAAATGATTTTTACATAGCAGAAGTAGCAGGAATGATATTAGATGAAAATAATAATTATTGTATTCCAAATGTTATAGGTAGTAAAGTAGAATCTATTATAGATAATAAAACTAAATATGAAAGTATGCCAATGTTTGTGAGAGATATAAATGGTTTTTTAATAGATGTAGTAACAGGAAAAGAAATAAAACTTGATACAAGTGTTAGTATACAAGATTATGAATTATTATCAAAGAATCAAAAAATAACAAATAAAGAAGAGGTTGTAGCTTTTTCATTAACTCCAGTAGAATATAGTGTAGTATGTGGATGGATAATGCAATTGGATAATGATGATGTAAAAAGATATGTATTAGAAGTAGAAAAATTAAAAAAAATATCAACAAATAGATATTTACAAAATAAAAAAAATACAGAAAAAGCTCAAAATAAAAATAATGAAAATCCATATATAAAAGAATTAATGTTAAAATGTATAGAGGATATTAAAGGAATATATGCTAATCAAGAAAAAGAACAAGTTTGTAAAATAATAAGAAAAAGGCTATAGTTAGTCTTTTTCTTATACATTTTTATAAATTATTATCATAGTTTATATTTTGTAAAAGATTATCTGTATAATTATTATTAATATTATTATTAGTTTGATCATTATCTATTCTTAAAGAATTAAATATATTGTCATCAAATAAATTACCATTATTATTTACAAAAACATTATTATCATTAGTAGGCTCTTCTACTTTATTAGGGGTATTTAAAGTACTTTGATTAGGTATATTGATAATATTTTGATTATCGTTTATATCTTGATAATTATTAATATTTTGATTATTACTAATATCTTGATTTATATTATTAGTATATACTATATTATTATTATCTATATTATCGTTTGTATTATTAGTATATATCATATTATTATCATTATTATCTATACTATTATTTATAGTATTATCTATATTATTGTTACTTACAGAATTATTAATATCTTCAGAAGAGATTTCATAGTCATCATAATCTACTAATCTAAATACTTCTTTTAAATCAGTTATGCCTTCCATAGCTTTAATAAGACCATCTTGGAATAATGTTTTAACATTCTTTTTATAAATTAAATCTTTTAATTCTTCACGATCAATATTTTTATTTATAGCATCACGAATTTCTTCATTAATCATAAGAACTTCTTGAAGTGCAATTCTTCCAGTATAACCATTATGACAATTATCACATCTTCCAGCTTCATACATAGTTTGTATATCAATACCAAGAACTTTTTTATATAAAGTTTTTTCAGTTTCATTAGCAGCTCTTTGTATTCTACAGTTAGGACATAGTTTTTTAGCAAGAGTTTGAGAGATAATACCTTTTAAAGAAGAGGATAATAAGTATCTTTCAACATCCATATCTATAAGTCTTTCAATAGTAGTTATAGAGTTATTAGTATGAAGTGTAGATAAAACTAAATGCCCAGTTATAGAAGCACGAATAGCGATTTTAGCAGTTTCACTATCACGAATTTCTCCGATTAGGATGATATTAGGATCTTGTCTTAAAATAGAACGAAGTACAGCAGCAAAGTCAAGTCCTATTTCAGAATTTACTTGTACTTGATTAAGACCCTCAATACTCATTTCAACTGGGTCTTCAACAGTAATTATATTAGATTCTTCTTTATTAAGTCTTTGAAGCATAGAGTACACAGTAGTAGATTTACCAGAACCAGTAGCACCAGTAATTAAAATAATACCATTAGGGCTATTAAGCATTTCCATAATAATTTTATAGTTATCACCAGTAAAACCAAGATGTTCTATACCTTGAAGACTCATAGAATAATCAAGAATTCTTATAACTATTTTTTCTCCAAAACTAGTAGGTAGAGCAGAAACACGTAAATCTAAATCTTTTCCTTCAATAACACTTTTAATAGCACCATCTTGAGGTAGTCTAGATTCAGTAATATTCATACCTGCTAAAAGTTTAACTCTAGTAGTAAGATTACGTTTATACTTATTATCAATAATAGTATAATCTCTAAGTTCTCCATCAATTCTAATTCTAATTTTTAAATACTTTTCAGCAGGATCAAAATGAATATCACTAGCATTTCTAACTACAGAATCAATGATAATATCATTAACTATATCTACTATCGGAGTAGTAGTAAAATTAAATTCACGCATCATAAAAATCTATCCCCTTTATTCTAATTTTGTAAAATTCTTAGTTATTTTACTTAAACACTAGAATTTATTCTAAAAGTATTATATAATAATTTTAGAAAATAAGCAAGTAGAAGGTGAGTATAAATGATAAAAAAACTAAAAAATAAAAAAGGCTTTGCTATGGCTGAATTATTAGCAGTTTCAATGGTAGTTTTAATACTATTTTCAATACTTTTTTCAAATTATTTACCACTAGTAGCAGAATATGAAAATAGATTAAGTTATAACGATGTAACAGCACAATATGCTGCACATTATATAAGTAAGATATATGATGAGGCTATGTATAGCAGTAATGGTCAAATTAGTAATCTTGAATATGCTATATCTACAAAGGAAAAAGGCATTTTTACTGTATATAAAGATGGTGATTTTAAGGATGAAACAAGCAGTTTTGATGAAACCAAAACCAAATATATTAAAAAAATAATTGAAGAATATAAAATTAAAGAAATAATAATTACAACTTATAATACAACAAAGGCTAAAAAAAATTATGACCAAAATAGTGGTGCTTTATATAATTATATAAAATACTTACCTAAGTATGAAAATGCAGTTTATGGAGATAGTGATCATCCTGAAATATATAGAGTAATTTTAAAAACGGATTATGGTTATGCAACAACTTCTATAAAAACAAGTAGTTGTAAGGTAGATGTTATAGGAAATGATACAAGTGGTGCAAATGCACCAGTATTGGATGATAATATGATACCAGTTTATTATGATAATTGTGATGGAGAATGGAAAGTAGCAGATACTGAAAATGGAAACTGGTATAATTATAGTCAAAAAATATGGGCAAATAGTGTTACTGTATCAAGTACCAATAGAAGTACTTATCTAAATGCAAATCCAGGAACTACAATACCAATGAGTGATATACTAACAATGCAAGTATGGATACCAAGATATA
>CAZBFY010000059.1:3888-6378 GCA_964491445.1 uncultured Mycoplasma sp. | reverse complement strand
TTTCTATATCTAAAACATTATTTTGATAGTTTATGTTTATTTTTTCTTTACTAGATAGTGTATTATCATTCATTTTATATTTTTTTTCATTTATTATAATGTCATTTTTTATAAGTTCATAGCCGTTACCAAACATATCTGTTATATTAAAACTTGTTCCTTGTTCTATTAGTGCTTTTTTATTAATCTTTTTAGCATAGTTCGTATATGTTATTTGATAAATACCTTGTTTTATGTATCTAGTGTCTTTATATGCTATCATTTCTCCGCTTTCTAGTTTTTTGTTTATTTTAGCAGGATATTCTGTTACGTCTTTTATAATATATTTATCGTCTAATACTTCATGATAGAAAGCAAAAAAGATTAATAATACTCCGATTAGAATAAATATTATGCCTATGGGAAATAATACTCTTTTTATTTTAAATTTATTTTTCATACGACTGCCCCTTTACTCTAATAAAATTATATTATATTTTTTAGTAATAGACAAGAAGATTTTATAAATTATTTGGTAATATTTTTATTATTACTTTATTATCGAAGTTTAATCTATCTTTTACTTTATTTAAAGTTTCATAATTAAGATTTTTTATTATTTCTGATTTATTATCTATATAGTCTTCATAGTCTAGTATATCATCTAATATTGAGTATAACATACTAGATGGACTATCTGTTATTTTTATTTCATTTGCTATCCATAATTTTTTTTCTCTTTCGAAGCTTTCTTTATCTAGTTTTAGATTATTATTCATGTATTCTAGGAATTCTTTTAACAGTTCTTGTTCTTTATTTGTTGTTGAGTAGAATTCTACTACATAGTAATCATTTGATTCTGATATTCTGTAATAACTTCTGGTAAATAGGTTTTGTTCTAACCATTTTTCTCTTATTTCTGAGGTTGTTCCTAGTGCTATATCAAAGATACTATGCATATATATATCTAGTTCTACCTTTTTTATGTTTAGATCTTTAAAGTTTGTTTTTGGTATTTTATATCCTAGTGCTACTTTTGGAGTTTTTATATTCATTTTGATTTCTTCGTATTCTTTTGCTACTTTATTTGGTTCTTGGCTGAATAGTATTTCTATGTTTTTTGTTTGTTTTTTTAAATCTTTTGTTTCTTCTTTTATTATTTTTAATGTTTTTTCTGGGTTTATGTTTCCTGTTATTATTAGGGACATATTATTTGGTTTATAAAATGTATCATAACATAGTTTTAGTTCTTCTTTTGTTATTGATACTATGTCTTCATCGGTTCCTATTGTTTTGTATTTGTTTGGATCGTTTATAAATATATTTTCTTTTATTTTGTTATATAGTACTCTTTCTGGATTATCTTTATACATATTTGCTTCTTCTAAAATAATTCCTTGTTCTTTTTCTACTAGTTTATCTGTTATATTTAGTTGTTTTAGCCAGTTTAATACGTATATTAGGCATTTATTAAAATCTCTATTTCCTGTAAAGTAATATCCTGTATAATCAGAGGAAGTTGAGGCATTTAGGTCTGCTCCGAATTTTGCAAAGTATGAAAATGGGTCTTGTTTTTGTTCAAACATTTTATGTTCTAGAAAGTGTGCTATTCCTGTTGGGGTTTTATATTCTTTGTCTTCTACTTTAAAGTTTGTACATGCTCCTCCATATTTTGTTAGATACATACAAGCAAAGCTTTTTTTTCTTTTTATGGGAAATAGATATACTTTTATACCGTTTTCTAATGTTTCTTTATAGAGAGCTTCTCCAAATTTATTTATTTGTACTTTTTCCATGTTCATCCTCCTTTAATAGGTATATTGTATCTATTTCTATTTTATTTGCTACTTTTATTATATCTTCTTTTGTTATTTTTTTTATTTCTTGTATTTGTGTTTTTACATCTTCTGTACCAAAATATAAATAGTTCATATAATGATATATCATTGATTCTTGTCTTTCTTCTATTTCTTTTATTATACTTAATACCATTTGTTTTGCTTCATTTAGTTCTTTTAATGTGAATTTTCCTTGTTTTATATCGTTTATTTGTTTATTTACTTCTTCTTTAGTATCTTTAGCATTTTTTAAAGAAATACCTGCATATATTACTAATGATCCGTCTAATCTATTTATACTAGAGGAAATACTATAAGCATATGATTTTTTCTCTCTTACGTTTTTAAATAGTTTTGAACTTGGTGAGTTTCCTAAAAGAACATTATATACTATACTTTCATATAGTTTTTCGTGAGGTGTAAGTTTATTTAAGCTTGCTCCTAGTATTATTTTACTTTGATTAAATTTTGAGGTTTCTTCTTTTTCTGTAAATTCTTTTGTATAGCTTTTTAGTATACTTTCATATTTATTGTTTTTATCGAGCCATGTTATATTTTTAGATAGAACTTCTTCTAGTTTTTTTTCATTAAATGTTCCTGTTACATATACATCAATTTGGTTTTCTTTTAAGAATTTTTTATAATACTCATATAGGTTTTTAGAAGTTATTTT
>CAZBFY010000059.1:3608-3878 GCA_964491445.1 uncultured Mycoplasma sp. | reverse complement strand
AAAAGTATTATTACATCACTTAGTTTTCTATTAGTTATTTTTTCTAAGTCTTCTAGGGTTCCTAGTATTGATACACCATATTTTTTATCTATTCCTACTAGTTCTCTAAAGCCTTTTAAAGCACAGCTGTATGGATCATCTTTTTCACTTATCAGGATATTTTTTAATCTATCATAATTAATTCTATATGATGTTTGTTCAAATTCTTCGTTTTCTATATTAGGGTTTTTTATAATTTCAAATAAGAAATCTAGTGCATCTTTTATACTG
>CAZBFY010000059.1:0-3598 GCA_964491445.1 uncultured Mycoplasma sp. | reverse complement strand
TATGTATTTTTCTGATAGTAATGATAAAGTTATTTCTGATAGTATAAGATTACCATTTCTATATGTTCTGCTGTAAAGATCTATTCCAAATAAATCATCTTTTTTTATATTCATTTTTCTAATTGAATTATATTTTTTTGACGAAAAAAGAAGATTATTAACCAATAAGTTTCTTAGTGTTAATTCTTCTTTTTTTAATTCACTAGAAAATACTATTTTTATTACTGTAGTTTTGTATCTTTTATCTTTTAATAAATGTAAATTATAATTTTTATTATTAATATCTTTTGTTATCATAGTTTGCCTCCTAGTTTTATTATGTTTATTTTTTTAAAATTTATAACGATTCTAACACTATTTTTATTGCTTTATTTAAGTTTTTTTCTCTGTCTTCTGAAGATAATCTTTCTTTTGTTATTAGATTATCTGTTACTGTTAGTATTGCACTTGCGTTTTTGTTTTGTTTATTTGCTATGTAAAGTAGTGCAAATGTTTCCATTTCTACTGCTAAGCAATTATTTTCTTTTTCGTTTATGTCAGTGTAATTATTATAGAAAATATCGCTAGTACTTATTGTACCTGTTAAAATATCAATGTCAAGTCTTTTGGCAGAATCTTTTAATATTGCGTTTAACTTAGGAGATGAATTTTCTTTATTTTTTAGTTTTCCGTCATACTGATAGGAAAAGTTTGATAGTGTGTATGCTTGTTCTGCTAGAATTATATCGTTTAGATTTATGTTTTCATTAATGGAACCACATGTTCCTATTCTTATTATGTTTTCTACTTGGTATGTATTAAATAATTCATAAGCATATATACCCATACTTGGCATTCCCATTCCTGATGCCATTACTGTTACTTTTTTGTTTTTATAATAACCTGTATATGTTAAGATACCTCTTACATTATTTACTAGTTTAACATCTGTTAGGTAAGATTCTGCGATTAGTTTAGCTCTGTTAGGGTCTCCTGGCATTATTACAGTTTTTGCAATATCTTCTAATTTAGCATTATTATGTGGTGTCATAGTTCCTCCTTATTCATTATCTTTATCTTCAAGTTTTACTAGTACTTCTCGTGGTTTAGAACCGTTTTGTGGTCCAATTATTCCTCGTTCTTCTAGTAAATCTACTATTCTAGCTGCTCTATTATATCCTAGTTTAAATCTTCTTTGTAATAGTGATGCACTTGCTTTTTGGCTTTCTATTACAAATTCTACTATGTCATTGTATAGTGGATCGTCATATTCTTCTTTTTCGTTTGAAACGGTATTTTCTTTCTTTTCTGCATCAACTTGTTCTAAGTTAGTAAAGTTTGGATCAAATGATGCTTTTTGTTGGGATACTGTATAGTCTACTACTTTAAGTATTTCTTTTTCACTTACGAAAGCACCTTGTATTCTTTCAGGTTGATTTTCTCCCATTGGAAGAAATAACATATCTCCTTTTCCTAGAAGTTTTTCTGCTCCGGTCATATCTAGTATTGTACGTGAATCTATACTTGATGATACTGCAAATGATATTCTAGATGGTATGTTTGCTTTAATAAGCCCTGTAATTACATCTGTTGAAGGTCTTTGTGTTGCGATAATTAAATGTATTCCTGCGGCACGAGCCATTTGAGTAATTCTCATAATTGAGTCCTCTACTTCTTTTCCTGCGACTAACATAAGATCTGCTAGTTCATCTACTATTACAACAATGTATGGCATTTTTTGAAGTTTTTCATCATCTGGTAATTTTTCATTTTTTTCTTCTATCATTTTGTTGTATCCAGAAATATTTTTAGTTTTAGATTCTTCAAATACGTCGTATCTTCTCTCCATTTCTGATACTGCTCTTTTAAGGGCATTTGAAGCTTTTCTAGGATCTGTTACTACTGGAGTAAGTAAATGTGGTACTCCATTGTATATTGAAAGTTCAACTTTTTTAGGATCTACTAAAACCAATTTTACTTCATCTGGTCTTGCTTTCATAAGAATGGATACTATTATGTCATTTATACATACTGATTTACCTGAACCAGTGGCTCCTGCAACTAATAGGTGTGGTGTTCTATCTATTTCACACCATTTTACTTTACCCATAATATCTTTACCAAGTGCTACTGCTAATACTGAAGAATGTGTTTGTTTAGGCATAGCTTCTAAAGTTTCTCTTAAAGTTACCATTTGAGCTGTTTCGTTTGGCATTTCTATACCTACTGTGCTTTTACCTGGAATTGGGGCTTGTATTCTTATATCTTTTTTAGCAAGTGCAAGAGATATTTCTTTATTAATTGTAAGTAGTTTTGACACTCTAGTTCCTGATGAAAGGGAAATTTCATATTGAGTTACAGTAGGACCAATATTTACTTCTACTACTTTTCCAGAAATACCAAAATCTTTTAAAACTTGTTCTAATGTTGATATATTTTTTTCAATAACAGCATGATCTGTTCCTTTTTTACCTTTCTTACTATCACCACTATTAAGCAAATCAAGTGATGGTAGTGTATAACTCTTATTTATATTAGCTTTTGGTTGTTCTTCATTTTGAATAGGTTTTTCTGATAACTTAGTAAGTTCTTTTATATCATGTACTACTAATTTATCATCTTTTTCATCATCGTTATGATCTACTATTTTAAACTTAGATTTTTCTTCATCAATACTATTTTCTTTTACTTTTTCTGGTTTTTCTTTCTTACTTGTTATATTTTTTGCAGCATCTTTTCCTTTAGATAATACATCTTTTATAGAAAGACCAGTAAATATCATGAAACCAGAAATCATAAGAATTGGAATAATAATCTTTGTTCCTTGAGCTTCGAATAAGAGATAAAATAATGATGCAAATATAGCACCGATTAGGCCTCCTCCTGTATTTGCAAGTGCTTCGTTAAATATTCCGACTTGAACACTTTTATTCATTATTTTTTCTATTCCAAGCATTATATAATCTATCGTTTCTGTAAATATTTTATCAGTTTTAATATTGTCAATTACATAGTTTTGATGCATTAATACTACTAAACCAATAGTAAATAAATATATTCCTATCATCTTAGAAGACAATAAGTTTATACCTTTTCTATTTATAATTATATATCCTCCTACTACTAATACTAGTAAAAGTAAAAAGAAATATAAATTACCTACTAAGAAAAGTGCAAAGGATGCAATTATTCTTCCTACTATCCCATATTTACCTATTCCTAAAATAGCGATTAATACAAAACATATTCCATATAATTCTACTAAATATGTACTTTTTTCTTTTTTAGTACTTTTTCTTTGTTTTTTCTTTGCCATATGAAGCCTCCTACTCTAGTATAATTGTATCAAATTTCTAATGAAATGTCTTTAGTTTCAAATAAATTTCTTTTTCTTTTACATTATCATGTTATTCTTTATAGTATGTATATCATACAAAGGTAGTTAGTTAAAAAACTATAATAAAATAACTACTATTAAGTAGCTATTTTAAGTTTCTTATTTCTTTTTCAGATAAACCAGTACATTTAGATATAACTTCTACACTTATGTTTTCCCTTAACATATTTTTTGCTGTTTCCAGTGCTTTTTTTGCTAAGCCTTCTGCTAAACCTTCTGCTA
>CAZBFY010000058.1:0-6403 GCA_964491445.1 uncultured Mycoplasma sp. | reverse complement strand
ATACAGGAACGTATACATATCCAGCAAATAAATACATAGATAAATATAGTTTTGGAACAAGTGTTACTTCAAGAATAAAAAGTAAATTAGGAGACGCTATAAAAGAGGTATATAATACAAACAATTATGGTTGGTATAGTAATCTTTCCTATGTTACGATTTCATCTTACCCTTGGTTCGTACGGGGCGGTGACTGCTACGACTTGTGGGCAGGTGTGTTTTACTTGCAATATGATTATGGCGACAGCTTCAGCCACTACTCCGCCCGCCTGGTTTTGGCCGGCCTTGAATAAATAGCCTTTAGGCTATTGATCTTTCGGGTTATGCTGGGTAAAATGAGTAAGGAAGTGATGATGTACTAATTTTAACTGGCACTTTATGTGCCTGTTAGAAATTAGTTTATGAAATAAAATGTAAAATATAAGTTTTGGAGCTTTTGATGCGTCAGCACTCCAAAACTTCTAGTTTTTATAAATCAGTATTTTTTGGTTTAATAATTTGGAAAAGAGGGATATAATGGGTAGTGTGTTAAGTGAAAGTGAACTTATTAATTTAAATTATTATTGGATGGCTACTAATTATTTGTCTTTGTGTCAGCTTTATTTATGGGATAATGTGTTACTTAAGAGAAAGCTTTCTATGAAAGATATTAAACCTAAGATAATTGGTCATTGGGGTACTGCTCCGGGTCAAAATTTTATTTATGCTCATTTAAATAGAATAATTAAAAAATATGATTTTGATATGATGTATGTTTCTGGTCCTGGTCATGGTGGGGAGGCTATGATAGCTAATTCTTATTTAGAAGAAGTATATTCTAAGATATATCCTGATATTACTTTGGATGAGGCTGGTCTTATTAAACTTTGCAGAAGATTTAGTTTTCCTGGTGGAGTATCTTCTCATGTTGCTCCAGATGTTCCAGGTTCTATAAATGAGGGTGGTGAGCTTGGTTATAGCTTGTCTCATGCTTATGGTGCTGCTTTAGATAATAAAGATTTAATTGTTGCATGTGTTATTGGAGATGGTGAAGCTGAGACTGGTCCTCTTTCTGCTTCTTGGAGTATTAATAAGATTATTAATCCTAAGACTGATGGTACTGTTCTTCCTATTCTTCATTTAAATGGATATAAAATAGCTAATCCTACGATTATGGGTAGAATGTCTTTAAAGGAACTTAAGAGTTTATTTACTGGATATGGGTATAAGCCTTATATAGTATCAGGATCTGATCCTAGATTGATGCATGAGAAAATGGCTAATGTTTTAGAAAAAGTTGTAAATGATATTAGTAAGATTAAATCTGGTGTTAATAAACCATTTCCTATGATAATATTTAAGAGTCCTAAGGGGTGGGGATGTCCAAAAGTAATAGATGGAAAGATAGTAGAAGGTTCTTTTCGTAGTCATCAAGTTCCTATTAGTATTAATTCAGAAGAAGATTTAGAATTGCTTGAAAAATGGCTTTTATCTTATAGTCCTAGTAAGTTATTTGATAGTAAAGGCGTTCTTTATTCTCATATAAAAGATATTTTACCTAGATATGAAAAGAGAATGAGTATTAATAAACATGCTAATGGGGGTCTTCTTTTAGAAGAGTTAAATTGTCCTGATTTTAGAAATTATGCTGTATCTGTTAAACCTGGTAAGAGTATTTGTAGTGATATGACTGTTCTAGGGGGTTATATTAGAGACTTAATTAAACTTAATTCTAATAATTTTAAAGTTTTTGGGCCTGATGAGGCTTTATCTAATAAACTTGGTTATGTTTTTGAAGTTACTAATAGGAAATGGAATGGTAAGAGATTTAATTCTGATGAGTTTTTATCTAGTAATGGTTCTGTTATTGATTCTATTTTATCTGAGCATGTTTGTGAGGGTTTACTTGAGGGTTATCTTTTAACTGGTAGACATGGTTTTATGCATTCTTATGAGGCTTTTATAAGGATAATAGATTCTATGACTAGTCAACATGCTAAGTGGTTAAAGGTTTGCAAAGATTTATCTTTTAGAATGCCTATTTCATCACTTAATTATGTTCTTACTTCTCATATATGGCAACAAGATCATAATGGTTTTACTCATCAAGATCCTGGTTTTTTAAATCATGTTGCTACTAAAAAAGCTTCTATTTCTAGGATATATCTTCCTATTGATGCTAATACTTTATTATCTACTTTTGATCATGTTATTAAGACTAAAGATTATATTAATGTAATAGTGGCTTCTAAACATCCTAGGTTTCAGTGGCTTTCTATGGATGATGCTATAGAACATTGTAAAAATGGTGTAGGAGAGCTTAAGTTTATAAGTGATAAGTGTGATGATCCTGATTTAGTTTTAGTATCAAGTGGAGATACTCCTACTACTGAAATAGTAGCTGCTAAAAATATAATAGATAAGTTTTTAAATATTAATGTTAGAGTTATTAATGTTATTGATTTAATGAGACTTCAATCTGATACTTCTCATCCACATGGTCTTAGTGATAGTTGTTATGATAAACTTTTTACTCGTAATAAACCTATTATTTTTGCTTTTCATGGTTATCCTAATTTAATTCATTTACTTACTTATAATAGAAAAAATAAAAATCTTCATGTTCATGGTTATAAAGAAGAGGGTACTATAACTACTCCTTTTGATATGAGAGTTCAAAATGAAATAGATAGGTATCATTTAGTTTTAAGTGCTATAAAGTATTTAAAGCTTCCTAAAGAAGATAAGAATAATATTAAGTTATATTGTAATAATCAGTTAAATAAACATCATGAGTATATAAGAAAAAATGGTATAGATATGCCTGATGTTGATAAGTTAATATAAAAACTTCCTTTTTTGGAAGTTTTATTGTACTTTTTCATCTAATAATCTTAGTTTTAAAATTTGTCTTTTTTCTCTTGCTATCATATCTACATCTATATTATCAAAACTAATTACATTATTATAGTAACTATAGTGTGTTACTTTATGTAAGTTTATTATACAACTACGATGTGTTTTCATAAATATAGCAGAGTCTAATGTTTCATTTAAGTTATTAATTGTATCTTTTATTAAAAAATGTTCTTTTTCTGTATATATAGTACAGTAATTTTGATTATTTTGTTTTTCTATATATAATATATCTGAATATGGTATTCTATATATTTCTCCATTTAAAGAAAAGTTTAATGATGAATCATAGTTTAATACTTTATATGCTGTATATAAAGCTTTTTTTAAGTTATTATCTAATCTTTCATTATCTTCTAGGTAATCTAATATTAATAGTTTATTGTTATAGAAGTTTTTATGTATATCTTTAAAATTACTAACTAAGATAATTTGACTTGTCCAGTCTCCACTTTCTCTAATTTTAGTAGCCATTTGATATAGTTCAAAGACATCTTCTGAGTCTAGTATATATACATTTCTACTTGTATCTTCTTTTATTAAATCTTCATACTTAGTTATCTTGAATTTCTCTTCTTTTCCTCCTAGAAAGTTTAGTATTGCTATTTCATATCTATCATTGAAGCTTGCTTGTTTTTCGTATATTACGAA
This sequence comes from uncultured Mycoplasma sp., assembly GCA_964491445.1. Classification (GTDB taxonomy): domain Bacteria; phylum Bacillota_I; class Bacilli_A; order RF39; family UBA660; genus UMGS1449. The sequence continues at coordinate 2,857 of CAZBFY010000058.1, read as the reverse complement.
ATTTATCATAATAATCACCTCTTAAAAATTTGTACCACTTAGTATAGATCAAATTATAATATTAGTAAATTTTTTTTGAAAATTTGCATTTAGTTTGCGTTTTGTGATTATTTTCTTATTCTTATATGTTTATCCATAATTATATTATTATTATCTATTTTTTCTTTTATTAGCATTATTCTTTCCATAACAGTATCTATATCTTCGATTAAGGCTCTTTTATTATATAATTGTTCATCATATGAGTTTAGTATGAAATTAAACCAATAGTTTAAGTATTCATTATTATTATGTTCTAGGTCAAAATATATATTATCAAATGATTTTATATAACTTATTATATTTAAATTAATGCTTTCTGATAAGTTTACTGGACATATTCTTAAGTCCATGTTATATAGTTCATTTATTATTTCAGTAAATTTTATATTATGTAGTATTCTAGCTGTTCTACCATTTCCATCGTAGTAAGGATGTATTTTTACAAATAGTAAATGTATTAGAGCACTTTTTAGAAAGGGGTTTTGGTTTAATAATGAGTTGTCTTTGTTATTATAAATATTTATAAAATCATTCATAAATTTTTCTATGTCTTGAGGTTTTACTCCATACCAAAAGATTTCTTCTACATTATTATGAACAGAGCTTACTTTTACTTCATTTTTTCTAAAGTTTCCTATGTTGTTATTTGGTATTTCCTCTCTCATAACAAATTTATGTATGTTATGTATTCTGTTTGAGTTTACATCTAAATTATCAAAAAATAAGTCACTTATGCTAAAATCAAAGCTTGTTAAGTTATGATTTTCAACAAAGTTACTGTTTTTTATTTCGTCATATGCTAGACTTATCCAAAAGTATAAGAGAAATTCATCGTTATATTTTGATAGGTGTTTAAAGTATTTTTCAAAATTTTCATTAGTTTCTTTTATATGATCTAATACTTTGTTATTAAGTTTTATTTTATCTATAAAATCTTCTAGGTTAAAATAATTTATTTCTTGTGCAGTATCGTGTTTTTCTATTTTCATTTTAATCACCATAAAATTTATTCTATCATAAATTATTTTAATGTAAATAAAAATATATATTTTTTTGTACTTTTTTGTTAAACTATATTTAGTAGGAGGAGGATATTATGCCAACTCATAAGATGCATATGTTTATAGCTAGTGAGGTTAATAAACATTTAAAGCTTGATAATGATAAGGTTATGATAGGAAGTGTTCTTCCTGATCTTACTATTGATAAAAGGCATAGAGCTAGTCATTTTAAAAATGGTGAGGAAGGTGTTTCGGGTACTGCGAATCCTTATAAGTTTTTACTTAAGTATAAGAAAGATTTAGTTAATCCTGTTATGGTTGGTTATTTGATTCATCTTTTAACTGATAGGTATTTTAATAGTTATGTTTTTCAAAATTATTATATATATGATGAGAATACTCATTTAATTGGTATAAAGTTTCATGATGAAAAAGTTCTTATGCCTATAGAGAAAATTAGGTATGAGAAACATAGAGATTTTTTTGTTTATGATAAGTATTTAGTTCAAAGTGGTAAAGTTAAAAGGTTCAAAAGTATGGAGTGTGTTAATAGTATTAGAAATACTTATGATGCTAAGTATGATAAAAAATTAATTAAGAAGTATATAGAAAATGCTAATCTTGATATAGATAAAGCTATTAAAGGTGAATTTTATAAGCAACTTAGTGATGAGTATAAGGTAATGAGTTTAGATGAGTTAAATAAGCAGACTGATCTTTGTGTTAAACAAATACTGAAGTTTTTTAGTGGTTTAAAGAGGGAAGAGTGGGATGAAGACTACAATTAAGAGTTATGTAAAAGAAAAGTTATGTAGTTTTGCTTGTTTGGAATATAAAGAATTTCATTCTGGACTTTGTCCTGGTACTAATAATATTATTGGTGTTAAAGTTCCTGTTATTAGAAAGTTTGCTAAGGATCTTTTGAGTGAGTATTCTGTTTCTTTACTTTATAATGAGATAGATGATGAGTATTATGAAGAGATTATGTTAAAGGGGATTATTATTGGTTTTGAAAAGGATATAGATAAGGTTAAGGAGTATATAAGTGATTTTGTTTTAAAAATAGATAATTGGGCTATTTGTGATACTTTTTGTGCAGGTCTTAAGATTACTAAGAAGTATTTACCTCAGATGAGAGAGTTTATACTTGGTTATAGAGATAGTACTAGTGAATTTGAGTTAAGATTTATGATAGTTATGATTTTAGATTATTATATACTTGATGATTATTTGGAGGATAATTTTAAGATTTTTGAAAGTGTTAAGATAGATAGTTATTATGTTAATATGGCTATTGCTTGGGTACTTTCTGTATGTTTTGTAAAGTTTTATGATAGGACTTTAAAATATTTTGTTAATAGTAATTTAAATGATTTTGTTTATAATAAAACTATATCTAAAGTGTGTGATTCTTATAGAGTTAGTGATAAGCATAAGAAAAAGCTTAAGAGTTTAAGAAGATAATCTTTTGTTTTAATTATATAATGATATATTTACTTCATTATTTATTATAAAGAGAAATATGATAGAAATAATAGAAAAAGAAAGATAACATATTTAAATATGTAGTTGCTACTGATAAAGAAAAGTATATTGTACTAGGTTTAATTATGAAAAAATATTTTGAATAAGAAGAAAAAAAAGATGCAAGATAAAGTAAGATTAAGAGTTAAACAATTAAGACTTGAGAGTAATAAAATTCAAGAAGAAGTTGCTAAATATTTAGATGTTGATAAATTAACTTATAATAAATATGAAGATGGTAAAAGAAAGTTTAATAATGATGTAGTAAAGCAATTAGCAGATTATTACAA
>CAZBFY010000057.1:0-6419 GCA_964491445.1 uncultured Mycoplasma sp. | reverse complement strand
CATCTACCATAATATATTTATATTTTTCTTGATAATATTCTAATATATCTTTATGTTCTTTAAATAGTTTTATTGGTAATATTAATAAATCATCAAAATCAACAGAATTATTTTTAAAAAGAATTTCTTGATACTTTTTATATACTTTATATATAAGACTATCTTCTTCAGAATGAACAAAACTTTTATAATCTTCTGGCATAATAAATTCACTTTTATTACTAGATATTTTATTTCTAATCATATAAGGACTAAATCTTTTAGGATCATATCCTAAGTCTTTAATTATTTTCTTAACTAAAGTTAAACTATCATCACTATCCATAATAACAAAATTGTTTTTATATCCTAATGTTTCTATATTTTCTCTTAATATTTTAACTCCAAAAGAATGAAATGTTGATGCATGTATATTAGTCTTTCCTATTAGTTTTTCTATTCTCTCTTTCATTTCTTTAGCAGCTTTATTAGTAAAAGTAATAGCAAGTATATTATTAGGACTTACATTATATTCTTTTATTAAATATGCTATTCTAGTAGTTAAAGCCTTTGTTTTACCAGAACCTGCTCCTGCTAGAATAAGAAGAGGACCATCTTTATGCTTTACAGCCTCTATTTGTTTTTCATTTAAACTCTCAAGCATTACTACACCACCTTATAACAATTATAACACAGAAATAGAAAACCAAAAGAAAAAAAACAATAATACTAAAAACTATAGTAGAATAAAGTTCTAAAATAGAGAAAATTATTTTTTAATAGCATCAAATAAAAAAGTATTCTAGTGTTTAATTTATAACAAAAAAAAGAGCAAATAACAAATTATTTACTCAAATACTTTTATTACTTAATAATCTTCCTTGTCTTACTACTTTCTTTTATAGCATTTATATCATCTCTTAAATCATCTTCTGCTACTAAATTAGAATAACTAAGTACTTCAGATAACTCTTCTAAACCATTAATATCAGTTTTAACAGCTTTAATTGCAGCTTCAAGCTCTAATCCATGATTACATATTCCTTTATTCTTTGAAATATCTACTACCATCTGAGCTTGATCCTTATTATTTGCAACATCCATTATAGCAACAAGTCCGCACATACTACCTATTTTATTCTTAGAATAATTTTCAGTAATTTCTTTAGCAGCCTCTACTTTATATATTTCTTCTTCTCTTGTCATAAAGCCTACTATCTCTACCATTCTAAGAAGAGTACCTTTATCTACCTTTTGATCATCTTCACTAAGATACTCTAAAAGCTTATTAGTAACTTCTACTGAAGATACTGCTCCTAATTCTGTCTTAGCTTTTAAAACCATGTTAACTATTATATCTAACATATCCAAATCACTTGAAAATAAATCAATATTCTTAACAAGACTAGTAAGAGACTTAATCTTATCCTTGTCATGCTTTATATCAGTATTATCAGAAATACGTTCTAATAGCTCTACTTTCTTATCTCGATATTCATTATCAAAAGAAATAGCAGTAATTAAATGATTAAGTATTATTGCATTATCCCAGTTAACAGAAAGTAATCTTTCTAAATCACTTGGTTCAAATCCATATAAAAGCAAATATTTACTTACTTCACCCTTTTTTATATTCTTTTCTTTAATTCTATCTTCTAGTTGAACTAATAAGTTTTCATAACTACTCATTTGGCAACCCTCCTCAAATATAGAATATCACTTGTAAAATATCACTGTCAAGAAAATTTTAACCCCTTGTAAAAAAGATACTTTTATATTGCTATTTATATATTAATAAAACTTACATAAAATAAATGAAACATCCAGTATTCTAAACTAAATATCTAACCAGTTTATAGTATTTAAATATTTATTCTAGTAAATAAGTATCACATTTATATACCATAAAACTTTTTTCGTTTACCATTGTTCTTTATTATTAGTATATTTTTCACATTTCTTCAAAAACTAAGTAAGGAGGTGTAACTATATGTTAGATAAGCAAATAGAAATAATTAAAAATGATTTTCATAACTCTCCAGATATTGTTTTTAGAAAAGTTAAAATTAATAATAAACAATTACTATTAGTATTTAATACCTCTGTTAGTAAAAGTGATAGTATTAATGACTTTATTTTAAAAAAATTAACTAGTTTTGATCAAAAAATAACTAGAAAAAACTTATATAATCATTTAGAAAATGAATTACCAGAGAATGTAATAGTAGATATTAAAGATAAAGAAGATTTATATACTAAGATTAATTCTGGTTTTACTATTATTATGTTTTCTAGTGGTAAACCTTTTGCTATTGAAACTAAAGAAGAGCTTTCAAGAGGAGTTTCTGAACCTTTAACAGAACAATCTATAAGTGGTCCTAAAGATGCTTTTTGTGAAAATTATCAAACTAATCTTGGTTTACTAAGAAAAAGAATTAAGTCAAATGACTTTGTTATAAAAGAAGAGACTCTTGGTAAACAAACTAAAACTAAAGTTGCTATTTTATATATGGATAATATTGCAGATGAAAATCTTGTAAAAGATACTTTAGATAAAGTTAAAAAAATAGATATAGATGCTGTACTAGATAGTACTTATATTAGAGAGTGTATCGAAGGTAAACATGGTACTTTTCCTGTTATAGCTACTACTGAAAGACCTGATAATGCTTCTCTTGCTTTACTTGAAGGTAGAATTTGCATTCTAACAGAAAACTCTCCTTATGCTCTTATTATACCCACTTTCTTTAGTGATATGTTTCATGCTATTGAAGATAATTATCAAAGTTATATAAATGTTACTTTTACAAGACTTATTAGATATTTTGCTTTTTTTATAGCTATTTTACTTCCTGCTTTTTATATAGCAATAACAACTTTTAATCATGAAACTATTCCCGTTACTTTACTTACAAACTTTGCAGCTCAAAGAGATGGTGTCCCCTTTCCTGCTATAATTGAAGCTTTAGGACTTACTTTAGTATTTGAAATATTACGTGAAAGTGATATTAGAATGCCTCATTTATCAGGTACTGCTATATCTATACTTGGAGCAATAGTACTCGGAGATGCAGCAGTATCCGCAGGAATTGTATCTCCTATTATGGTTATTGTTGTATCACTATCTGCTATTGCATCTTTAATGTTCTCAAACGTTGGAATGGTAAATGCTATTAGAATATGGAGAATAATATTTATGCTATTTGCTACTACTACTGGAATAATAGGTATCTTCCTAGCAAGTATCCTCTTAATTACAGCACTAACTTCAAAAGCACCTTTTGGCAAGCCTTACTTATATCCACTTATACCTCTTAATAAAAGATTCTTAAAAGAAGTTATTGTTAAAGAAAAAATAGAAAAAGATAATAAAAGAATGCCTATCCTAACAAATAAAAACTATACAAGGAGTAAACTATGAAAAAACTAATATTACTTATAATACCATTACTTTTACTAAGTGGATGTAGTTATAAAGAACTAAATGATTTAGCAGTAGTATCTGCTCTTGGAATAGATTATGAAAATAATGAATTTAAGTTAACTGCCCAAGTAATGGATATAAAAAACAATGGTAACGATAGTACAACTTCTAATACTTTAATTTATGAATCAACAGGCAAAACTGTTGCAAAAGCCATAAGAAATTTCTCTGTAAGATACCCAAAAAACGTTTATTTAGGACACTTAGAATTCATTATCATTGATAAAAATGCAGCTTTTAAAATAAATGATATATTTGATTATATAATGCGATCTCCAGAAGTAAGATCATCAAGTTATGTCTTATTTACTAAAGATGAAACTGCTAATAAAATACTAAAACCATATAACGAAGTAGAAGACAGATTCCCAGTAGAAAGCTTAAAAACAGTACTATTAGATGCAAAAGATAGAAGTGGTACTATCTACGATCTAACCTTAGAAGAACTCTTAAGTAATTACTTAAAACCTGGTATAGACCCTTTAGTACCCATAGTAAAAACTGCTAATAAAAAAGGAGATACTGCTACTACTACAATAATAAATGATCTAGCACCTCTTAAAGATAAAACTTTATTAAACCCATTAACTCAAAATCAATCAATAGCATATAACACAATAAAAAACAACTACTATGATATGGTAATAGACTGTAAATATAAAGACACAACTTTCGGATCTCTTATATATAACCCAAAATCAAGTATTGATTTAAAAATAAAAGATAATAATATAAATATAAATATTAATGTAAACATAGAATCTAAAATAATAGAAATTAATAACAAAGAAAACCTACTTAATAAAAATACTCAAAAAGAAATAAAAGAAGAAGTAAATAATAAAATAAAAAACTATATAAAAGACTTAATAAATTACTCAAAGAATAGTAATACAGATACACTAGGTCTTAAAAATATTATATATAAAAACTATTATAAAAGTTATGACAAATTTAAAAACAAAAATATATATAAAGAGGCTAATATAAAAATAAATATAAATAATAAAATGTATAGATTTGGAAATATAAATAAAGGAGCTTGATACTATGAATGGAAAAATTAGCAGTGGACAAGTAATGGCTACATGTGTAGGTATAATATTTGCTATGTTTCCGGGATTTGCTAACTCTTTAATACTTATAAGTTCTAAAAATGCGTCTCTTTTATCTTTACTAATTGCATTTATTCTAGGACTTATCCCAGTATTTATGATTATGTTTATAAGTAAAAAAATAAATACTAATTTCTTTGAATTTACTAAAAAAAACTTTAAATCATTTGGGTATATACTTGATATTACTCTACTTTTATTAGTAAGTTTTACTATATTTATAAGCACTTGGTTAGTTATTGATTTTATAATAAGTCAGTTTCTTACTAGAAGTTCTTATTACTTAGTAGCAATATTTATTTTTATAATAATAGCATTTGTAATAAATAAAGGAATAGAAGTCTTACAAAGAACTATTTTTATAATATTTATTACATCTATTAGTGTAATAGTATTACTATTAATTACTTTAATACCATATATAGATCTTAATAATTTAAAACCTTTTATAGATGTTGAATTAAAAAATATATTAAATAGCTCTTTTGTATTTTTAACATTAGGTATATCCCCAGTATTTTATATACTTGGTTTAAAGTCTATTACTAAAGACAAAGAAAATTTTTCTAGAAAAATACTAGTAGGATACATAATAGCATCTCTTTTAATAGGAATTATTCTATTTTTTATAATATCAGTATATGGAATAGAACTTGGTAGTATTCTTACATATCCAGTATATGGTTTATTTAAAAAAGTACAAGTACTGGGGTTTATTGAAAGAATAGAAAACTTTGCAGCAATATTTTTGATAACAGCATTCTTTGCTCAAGCTTCATATTTTATATATGCTATAAAGCATAATATTACTGATATGTTTAAGATTAAAAGTAGTTTTAAAGAAAAGATAATTACTTATATAATATCTATTTTATTACCAGTATTTAGTATATATATGTTTAAAACTTATAATTTGATTCTTTATATAAATTATACAAAATATGTATTTGCTTTATTTTATATAATACTTATTATATATTTTATAAGATGTTTATTTATTAAAAAGACTACTTAGTATCATTAATATCTGATAATGATTTTGGAGTAAAATCTATTATATTTTGTTTTCTTAAACCTTCATATATAGAGGGTGCTCCTATAAAGGAAAAGAATGATACCCATAAAGAGTTTAATATATTTAAGTTAAAAAACCACATACTAAATAATATACCAAATATAAATGATGATATGAAGTTTATAAGTATTACTTGCCATTTCTTTTTAAGAGTAAATACTGTTTTTATCTTTTGAACTATTGTAACTTCTACAACAGAGAATAAAGTACTTATAAGTATAACTTTTAATAGTAAATCAGGTAATATATTATCCATAAATCCTCCTTATTTTAATGGTATATTATTTAATTCTTTTACCATTTCATCTACAATATTAGAACATTCTAATTTTTTATATAAATTATAAAGTTCCATTATTTCTTCTTTTTCATCCATAGTTATATATTCTTTTTTCTTTATAATAAAGTATTTCTCTGATATATGTATTTTAAGATTTAGACATGCTTGTTTTTCTAAGATGTCTATTTTTTTTATGTACTTAGATATTTTTCTATAAAGATGTGTCAGTAAAGTTACTATAACAGAAAATAATATTTCTATCCAGTAATGAAGTATAAAAGATACCATAACTTATCACCTAATATATTTTATTGATAAGAGAAAAATAATATCATAACAAACAAACAAAAAAGACTAAAAAATTAGTCCTAAACTTTATCCTAAATTAAATCTTTGTTTATCATATAAATAGTTATGTTTCATTTCAGAAGCTGCTAAAGCTTTGTTATATATACATACTGAATATATGTTTCCTTTAAAGTAAGT
>CAZBFY010000056.1:0-6461 GCA_964491445.1 uncultured Mycoplasma sp. | reverse complement strand
AAATTATAAAATTACAGATTATGTAGAAAAAAATAATTATGGAAGATTTGAACTAGAACCACTTGAAAGGGGTTTTGGTTATACTATTGGGAATGCTCTTAGAAGAGTAATGTTATCTTCACTTCCTGGTAGTGCTATTACTAGTGTTAAAATTGATGGAGTTTTACATGAATTTCAAACTATGGAAGGTGTTATTGAAGATGTAACTACTATTGTTCTTAATTTAAAAGATGTAGTTATAAAGAAGCATTGTAAAGAAGATAAAGTAATTAGAGTTTCTGCTTCTTCAGAAGGTGTAGTTACTGCTGGTGATTTTATTTGTGATGCAGATGTTGAAATAATTAATAAAGATAAGGTTATTGCAACACTTGCTAAGGGTGGATCACTTGATATGGAAATGACTGTTTCTTCTGGTAGAGGTTATGTTCGTGCAGAAGAAAATAAGAAACTTCTTGAAGACAAGAAAATTGGAGTTATTGCTATTGATTCTTTATATTCTCCAATAGAGAGAGTTGCTTATGAAGTTCAAGATGCTCGTGTTGGACAAGATGAAAGTTATGATAAATTAGTTATGGAAGTATGGACTAATAGTTCTATTAAACCAGAAGAAGCTATAGCACTTGCTGGTAGGATATTAATTGAACATTTAGAACTTGTTACTAAGTTAGATGAAATAGCAGATGTTTCTGGGTTAATGATTGAGAAGAAAGAAGATCCTATGCAAAAAGCATTAGAAACTGCGATTGAGGATTTAGATTTCTCTGTTCGTGCTTATAATTGTTTGAAAAGAGCAGGTATTCATACTTTACAAGATTTAGTTAATAAAACTGATGATGAAGTTATGAAAATTAGAAATTTAGGTAAGAAGTCTTTAAAAGAAGTTCTTGATAAAGTAAAAGAACTTGATCTTACTTTAAAGAATGACGATTAATTGAAAGGAGTATTACAATGAGAAAGTTAGGTGTAGATAATAAGCATAGAAGAAGTATGTTAGCTAATCTTACTATTGATCTTATTATGAATGAAAGAATTAAAACTACTGAGGCTAGAGCTAAAGAAGTTAGAAGATGTGTTGATAAAATGATTACTTATGGTAAGAATGGTTCTTTAGTTTCACGTAGAAAAGCAGCAGCATTTTTAATGAATAATAAAGAAGCTACTAAAAAGTTATTTGATGAAGTTGCTCCTCGTTACAATGATCGTAATGGTGGATATACAAGAATTTTAAAACTTGATGAAAGACGTGGAGATGACGCTTTAATGGTAATAATTGAACTAGTTTAATACTGGTTCTTTTTTTTGTTTTTATGTCTTTATGTCTTTATGTTTTTTTACTTTGTTTTGTTTATTTTTTTGTATTTATTTTACATTAATATTAGTTTTACTGTTGTTATTTGTTAATTTATGTGTAAATAGAGTGTAACTGTATTGTAAAAAAGAATGTTTTATTTTGTCGTATGTTTTTTTGAATAGAATAGTAATAATTTGTCTATAATATAAGTGTAATGGAGGAATAAATATGAAAAAGAAAACTTTAGCGACTGCTGCAGTTAGTATGTCTTTGGGGGCTGGTCTTGGTATGATGTTTGCTCCTAAGAAGGGTGAAGATTTAAGAAAGGATTTAAAGAATAAATTAAGTAATCTTGCTTGTAAGATTAAAAAAGTTGATGTTTTAGAAATAAAAGAAGATTTACTTGAGTCTTTGAATAAAATTGAAAGTGATCTTGAAGATTTAGATACTGAGAAAGTAAAGAAAATTGCTTTGAAAAAAGCTGAGAGTATAAAAAAAGAAATAGAAAAGATAATTAAAATAGCTAAGAAGAAAAAGGATGATGTTGTTAGAGAAGCTGCTGAGTCTTTAAGAGAAAAGGCTATTTGTGTTATTAAAGAAGTGCTTGACAGATTAGAAGATTAGTTTATGTAAATATTTACGAAAACTAATTTTTTTCTTTGTAAAATGTGTAAATAGTGTTACAATTAGTTTGTAAAGATAGATAGGAGGTAATTATGGTAATAAGTTGGGTTCTTTTTGGTATTATGGTTTTAGTAGGTATTATTGCTTTAGTAATTAGTAAGAAAAGTAATTAGTTTTTTATAAGTATTTGTAGGGAAAATCTACTATGTAGTAGGTTTTTTCTGTTTGTTGTTTTTGTAGTTTTTGATATGTTTTTTTATTGTTTATTGCCCATATAAATATTGGTTTTTGGTAGTCTTTAATTTTATTTATTGAGTAACTACTTATTGCTATAAAATCAGTATTATCTTTTATGTGATTTGAATTTATAATTGTACTTATTAATATTCCACATTTTAAACTTGGTTCTTTTTTTTTGATTTTGTTTATTATACTATTGTTAAAGCTCATTATATAGATATTATTATTTTTGAATGGTTTTAGTGTTTTTAGAAGATTTTTTATGAATTTGTTTTCATTGCATAGCTCACATTTTATTTCTATTAGAATTATTTTATCTTTTGGTACTATTTTTAGTATATCTTTTAGTAGGCTTATTTTTGATGGGTGTGTTTTTGTTCCAAAGTTGTATTTTTTTAGTTTTGAGTAGGTGGTTTTTGTTACGAAACCATAACCATTGCTAGTTCTGTTAATTGTCATGTCGTGCAGTACTACTATTTTTTTGTCTTTTGTCATTCTGATATCTATTTCTATTCCTGTTATGTATGGTTTGTTTAGTGAGTCTATTATGCTTTCTTTTGTGTTTTCTCCATATTTTGGAGAGTTTTTGCCTCGATGAGCTATTAAGTTATACAAGTTTATCACCATTAAATAATATGATATAGTTGGTGTTATATGATATTACTTGGTTAATTGTGTTAATTATTTTAGGCAATAAAAAAACCTCATATTTTTTATATGGGGCGTTTATTATCTTATGCTTTTTTTGTTATTTTTTTCTTGTTCATATATTTTGTAGATGTCTTCTAGTGATGGATCAAAGAAAACTAAGTCTTCGATATTATATTCTACATATTTTATTAAACTAGGGTTATCTTTTAAAATACTAATTAACTCTTCGTAACCTTTATCATTTTCTGGTGCTATGTATGCTTCTGCATTAGGTTTTTCTTCTGCTAATTCTATGAAACTAGTTAATTTTTGTGTTGGGTTTATTTCTGCTAGATTAGTTCCTTCTAGAAAGAATGTAAAGTCTTCTGTGTATTGATATTGTTTATCTTCTAATTCTTTGATGTGATTTTTGATATTTTCTGAGTAGGTTACGCTGAAGAATCCATCGCATACTTCATATAGTTCTTGTATTTCTTTATCATTTTCTAATTCTGGATATTTATTTAAAAGATAGTTGATTTTTTTATCTAAGTAGTCTTTTCTTTTTAAGTGGTTTCTTATTAAGCTTCCTTGTTTTTTTTCGTCCATGACTTTTATTTCTTTTTTGTCATATCCGTATGTAAATCCTTTTGTATTTGTTAAATAGAAATCTTTTAATAAGTTTCTTACCAGTTCTTTTCTTTCTTCTGTTTTTAAATTTGAATATTTTCCCATGTTTTTGCTCCTTTCTTTGTTGTTATTATTATACTTTTTAAATTTTGTTTGTCAATAGTTTGCTGGTTTAAATTATTTTATTTTACCATTTACAGTTTATTAATTCCGTGCTAGTTTTCTAAGTTTAATTTATTTTTTCTTATGTACTTCCTAAAGTTTCCAACTAATGCCATTTTATAGATTTTATTTGATATAGTCAATACTTTAAGCAACTTTTTTTCAGTGTTAAGTTATGCTTATATATTATATTTACGTAAATGTTGATTTTAAAAAATCGAAAATACTAGGAAATTTACTAGGAAAATACTAGGAAAAAATAGTATAATGTATTTAGTAATAATTGGAGGTACAAATATGGTAGGAACTATAGAAAATTCAAGAGCTGAATTTAAAATTAAATTAGTTGATGATTTAGAAGAAACTGTTATAGGATTTTTAAATAGTAAAGATGGTGGAAATGTTTATATTGGTGTTGATGATAACGGGAAAGTTATTGGACTAAAAAATAATATAGATTTACTCCAAAGACAGATAAAAGATAGGATAATTTCTAATATTGAGCCATCTGTTTTGGGACTTTTTGATATTGAAATATTAGAAGAGGATAATAAGAAATATTTAAATATAATTGTTGCTAGAGGATTAGAAAAACCATATCATTTAAAAGGTATGGGAATGACTACTGATAGTTGTTTTATTAGAGTTGGAAGTTCAAATGAAAGAATGGATGAACATTTAATAAATAAAATATTTAGAGAAAGGACAAAAAATTCTCTTAAAAATATTATTTCTCCTAAACAAGATTTAACTTTTAGAGATTTAAAAATCTATTATACTGAAAAAGGGTTTGATGTTGGAGATAACTTTGAAAAACAATTGGATTTTTTTACTATTGATGGTAAATATAATTATGTGGCATATCTTTTGGCAGATGAAAATAGAGTTTCAATTAAAGTTGCTAAGTATGCTAGTGATGATGTGGATGAACTTATGGAAAACTATGAATTTGGATATTGTTCTTTGATAAAAGCAACCTACAGAGTTTTAGAAAAGTTTATAACTGAAAATAAAATATTTGCTAAAATAACTTATCCAGAAAGAAAAGAACAACCAATGTATGATTATAAAGCTGTAAGAGAAATTATTATAAATGCAATAGTCCATAATGATTGGTCTAACGAATATCCACCAAAATTTGAGTTTTTTAGTGATAGATTAGAAGTCTCTTCTTTTGGTGGAATACAAAATGAATTTACAGAATAAGAATTTTTACAAGGATATTCGGCTCCTAAAAATCCTGAATTAATGAGAGTATTTAAGGATTTAGAATTAGTTGAACACTTAGGGACAGGAATTAGAAGAATATTGAAAAGATATGATAAAAGTATATATCATTTCTTTCCACACTTTATAAGAGTAAGTATTAAATATAATCAAAATGAATTTAAATATAATAATCAAAATATTAATAAAATAATATATTCTAATTTAACAAAGGTTCAAGAAGGAATAATTGGTTTAGTTAGAGATAGACCAAATATAACTCAAGAAGAAATGGCTAATTTATTAGGAGTAACATCAAGGACTATTAGAAATCATATTAAATACTTAGTTGATAATGATTATATTAAAAGGGTTGGAGCCGATAAAAATGGTAAATGGAAAATAATAAGTAAAGGAAGTGAAATTAATGATTGATTTATAGCAACATAAAAAAGCAAAAGCGTTTGCAGATTTTTGAAAAGATAAAGTATATGAGAAAGGACAATTTTAAATGTTTTGACTACTTTATTAACTGATAATATAATAATAATTATAGTTATACAATTATAGCAGCACATAACAAGAGATAAATTACTATTTTTACAAATATAAATGTATAACTCAACTTCTAGTTCGTGTTAAAAATCAAGTAATTATTATATGATGTAAGCATGAAAGGAGAAAAACTATATGGATCAAATTAAAATTGGTAAGTTTATTCAAGAACGAAGAAAAAATATTGGTATAACTCAAAGTGAATTAGCTGAAAAATTATATGTTACAGATAGAGCAGTTTCTAAATGGGAAAATGGAATTTGTATACCAGATGCTTCAAATATTATGGAGCTATGTAAATTGTTAGATATAACGATTAATGATTTATATAGTGGAAAAATAGTTGATATGAAGGATAATGAAAAATTATTAGAAAAGAATTTATTAGAAATGGCAAAAGCTAAAGAAGAAAAAGATAAGCAATTATTATCTTTAGAGTGGATAATAGGTTATATATCTTCAATAACGTTTATTACATTAATCTTTGTTGCTTCTTATGTTGAAATGGAATTATGGATTAAAATTTTACTAATTACATTAGGAATTTTTATATTTGTATTTGGCATGTATAATAGTCTAAAAATTGAACAAACTGCGGGATATTATAAATGTGCTAATTGTAATCATAAATATATTCCTACATATAATAGTGTTTTTTTATCAATGCATTTTGGAAGAACAAGATATATGAAATGTCCTAAATGTTATAAAAGAAGCTTTCAAAAGAAAATAGTTAGTAAATAACAAATTATAATTTGTTTGGAGGTAATAATATAAAAAAAGATAAAAGTGAGAAAATAAGTTTTATAGGTTTTTTAGTTGTTTCAATATGCTTCTATATTAGTGGTATTATTGGTATTATCAGTAAAAATGGAGGCAATTTGGTAGTCAATTTATGTTTAGGATCTGCATTTTTATGTTTATCAACTACTCATTTAAATAAAGATAAGAAAAAGTAATTCAAATTATAATTTAAGGAGTTTATAGTATATGGATAAAGAAGTATTGTTATCAAATATAGATAAAGTTCATACTACTGAAATGGGTATTGATAGAATTAAGAAAAATCTTAAATTAAATACTAATGATGTTGTTGAATATTGTAAAAATAAAGTATTAGACA
>CAZBFY010000055.1:0-6671 GCA_964491445.1 uncultured Mycoplasma sp. | reverse complement strand
TATAATTAGCAAGAAAACAGAAAATACCTTAAAAAAATTGTAATTTCTTAAAAAAAATAACCACTTATTGAGTAGTTATATTATTTATTTGTTTTATTTCTTTGTTTATTTTTAGTTTTTTTATTATGTGTTTTTTGTTTAAAGATTTATTTATTTTTAGTAGTTTTTGTTTGTTTAGATTTAGGTATTCTATGAATGTTTTATCTTTGTTTTTTAGTAGTACTGGGCCGTATTTTAGTTTGAATTTATTGTGTTTTTCTTTTCCTTTTTCGAATACTATTATTGGGTAGTATTTGTTTTTATCTTTTATGATTATTTCATTTGTTATTTTATATTCTAGTTTTTGGATGTTTTTTCTTAAGTAGTAATAATCGTTATTTGATGATATTATTAGTTTTTTTATATTAGTTAGTTTATTTTGTCCTTGTGTTAAGATATTTACTATTGTTTGGCTTCCTAGTCCTGATATTATTACTATATTTGTTTCTTTTTCTATGGAGTTTAGTCCGTCTGCTTGTTTTAGTTTTATTTTATCTTGTAGTTTATATTTTTGGATATTTATTTTTGCTTGTTGTAGTGGTCCTTTGTTTATATCGCTTGCTATTGCTCTTACGTTTTTATTTTCTTTTACTACGTATATATCTAGTAGGGCATGATCACATCCTATATCTAATATAAAAGAGTTATCAGGGACTAAATCTCCAATAGCTCTTAATCTTTTTGATATATTCATTAGTCTGTTAGAAAATCTTTTAGTTTTTTACTTCTTGATGGATGTCTCATTTTTCTAAGGGCTTTAGCTTCTATTTGTCTTATTCTTTCTCTTGTTACTCCAAAAATTTGTCCTACTTCTTCTAGGGTTCTACATTGTCCATCGTCAAGTCCAAATCTTAGTCTTAATACTTTTTCTTCTCTTTCTGTTAGGGTTTCTAGTACTCCACTTAGTTCTTCTTTTAATAGTTCTGCGGTTGCATATTCTTCTGGTGACATCATTCTTTCATCTGGTACAAAGTCTCCTAGATGTGAGTCGTCTTCTTCTCCGATAGGTGTTTCTAGTGATACGGGTTCTTGTGATATTTTTAAGACTTCTCTTACTTTTTCTTCTGTTATTCCTAGTTTGTCTGCTAGTTCTTTGTCGCTTGGTTCTCTGTTTAGTTCTTGTGTTAATTGTCTTTGTACTCTTGCTAGTTTATTTATTGTTTCTACCATATGAACTGGTACTCTTATTGTTCTTGCTTGGTCTGCTATTGCTCTTGTTATTGCTTGTCTTATCCACCATGTTGCATATGTTGAAAACTTATATCCTTTACTTGGGTTAAATTTTTCTACTGCTTTCATAAGTCCTATGTTACCTTCTTGTATTAGGTCTAGAAAGGCCATTCCACGTCCTACGTATCTTTTTGCGATTGATACTACTAAACGCAAGTTTGATTCTGCTAGTATTCTTTTTGCATCTTCGTTACCTTCTTCTACTTGAAGGGCATATTCGTATTCTTCTTCACTAGTAAGTAGGTTAATTCTTCCTATTTCTTTAAGATACATTCTTACTGGATCATTTATTTTTATGTCTTTTGTTGAGTTATCATTTATTATTATTTCTCCGTTTGTCGATTCATCATCTTCTTCGTCGTCGTGTGATTCACTTGAAATAATTTCTATTCCGTTTTGCATGAACATGTTATAAAGATCATCTAAAGAATCACTATCTGGTTCTATCCCTTTTAAATGTTCTGCTAATTCTTCGAATGTTACTTTGTTATCATTTTTTTTACCTAGTTCTAGTAAATCTTGTTTTCTTTCTTCAAAGGATTTGATTTCGTTTATCATAAAATTCACTCCCCTATTTTTACGAGTCTAATTTTTTCTAATATTTCTGCTTTTTTGACAGGATCGATTTCTTCTTTTATTAAATCTTTTAACCTTTTTATTTCTTGGTTCTTACTATAATCTTTTATTACTGCCATGTAATCTTCGAATGCATCAAAATTAGGCTCTTCATCCCCTACATATTTTAAGACTTCTCTAGCTTCTTTCATTAGTTCTTCTTTATCTGTTAAACTAGTTATAAAATCTGCTAAAACTAAACTACCATTTATTTTGTATGTATAGATAATTTCATTTGCTAAATATCTTGCTTCTTTATATGGTAAATAGCCTAGTTTTTTTTGATATATTTTGGTTTTTTCATAACTATTTAACATAATATATAAAATATCGTATGTTGCTTTTTGATACTTATCTAATTTTCTTTTTTTGGCTGGTTTTGTTTTTAACGTTTCAATTTTACTACACTTTTCTATTTTTTTCAAGCTATTTTTTAAAATATTTACATCTATATCGAATTCTGCTTCTAGTTTTTTTAGTAGTAGTTCTTGTTTTATTAAATCGTTTTCTTGTTTTATTTCTTGTAATACACTGTTTATGTATTCTGTTTTTTCTTCTAGATTTGTTAAATCTAAGCCATCTCTCATGTGGTATAGTTTGTATTCTCTAAACATTATTGCGTTTTGATATAATTCATTGAATGAGTCTTTTCCATATTTTAAGATATATTCATCAGGGTCTAGATTATCTTTTAGTGATATTACTTTTACATTACATCCTGCATTTATAAGGGAATCTCCTACTTTTAGGGTAGCTTTTTTTCCTGCATTATCTCCGTCTAAACATATATATATTTCTTGTGATAGTCTTTTTAAGAGATTTATTTGTTCATTTGTAAGTGATGTTCCCATGAGTGCTACGGCATTTTTAATACCTATGGAATATAATCTTATGACGTCCATGAATCCTTCGGTTATTATTACGTTTTTCTTTTCTCTTACGTGTTCTTTTGATTTGTAATAGTTATATAATAGTTCTCCTTTTTTAAATATAGGGGTTTCTTTTGTGTTTATGTATTTACTTGTATCTTGTATATTATATATTCTTCCAGAGAAGCCGATTGGTCTGTTGTTGGTATCAAAAAGTGGAAACATTATTCTGTTAATATATATATCTCCGTAACCATTTCCTAAACCATATTCTTCTAGTTCGAGGTTACTATAATCTTTTTTTAATAATAAACTGGTTAGGTTATTATCGTTTAGAGAAAGTCCTATTTTAAATTCTTTTATTAGTTCTTGTGTTATGTTTCTTTTTTCTAAGTAGTTTATGGCATTTTTTCCTATAGCACTGTTAATATTGTTTTGATACAGTTTTAACGCTAGGTCGTACATTTTATAGTATTTATCATATTTAGTGGAAGTATTTTTTATGGGGCCTTTTAATTCTATACCTGCTCTTTTAGCAAGAATGGATGTTGCTTCTTTGAAGTCAACATGTTCATAGTCCATTATAAATGTAAATACGTTACCACTTGCTCCGCATGAGAAACATTTATATATTTGTTTGTCTTTTGATACGCTCATACTAGGATTTGTATCATCGTGAAAGGGACATACTCCGAAATAATTTTTTCCTTTTTTTACAAGGGGTAAGTAATTAGAGATAATATCTACTATGTCGCTTGCTTTTCTTATTTCATTTATAGTATTATCCATAGTTCACCTCCCAAAAACAATATTTATTATACTATATATGAAGTTTTTTTTCTATAAAAAAGATGACAAATGGAAAAATATAGTGTATACTTAATTAGTCGATTCTTTTATAAAAATTTATTTGAAAGGAGATTATGATGTTTAAAAAAGACAAAACTTATGTTTTTGCTCTTGGAGGACTTGGAGAAATTGGTAAGAATATGTATGTTTTAATGCATAATGATGAGATAATAATAATAGATGCTGGGGCTTCTTTTCCCGAAGAAGAACTAAGAGGAATTGACTATGTTCTTCCTGATTTTACTTTTTTAAAGAATAATGAAAGAAAGATAAAGACTCTTATTATTACTCATGGGCATGAGGATCATATAGGTGCTATTCCATTTCTTCTTCAAAATGTTAATATACCTAGTATTTATGCTCCTAATCAGGCTTATGCTCTTATAAAGAAGAAGCTTGCTGATAGGAATATAAATTATAAGGGTCTTAGGCCGTATGAGAGCAATGATAAACTTAAATATAAGAATTTTGAAATATCGTTTTTTAGAACGACACATTCTGTACCGGATTCACATGGTATATATGTTAAGAGTCCTAATGGTACGGTTGTAGAAACTGGAGATTTTAAATTTGATTTGACTCCGATTGGACCTGTTACTGATTTTACTAGAATTAGTGAGATATCAAAGGCTGGGGTTACATTACTTATGAGTGAGAGTACTAATGTACTTGATGAGGGATTTTCTATGTCTGAGTCTAAGGTTGATGAGGCTCTTAATGAAGTTTTCTCGAAACATCAGGATAATAGATTAATTATTGCTACATTTGCATCAAATATTTATAGATTAAAGCATATTATAGAGACTTGTAAGAAATATAAGAGAAAAGTATGTATTTTTGGTAGGAGTATGGAAAATAATATTAATATTTCTATGGAGGGTGGATATATTGATGCTAAGGATATTTTAGTTACTCCGGAAGTTGCTAATCAAATGAAACCTGGTGAGGTTGCTCTTCTTTGTACTGGTACTCAGGGTGAGCCTCTTGCTGCTTTATCTAGGATAGCAGATGGTACTCATAAGCAAATTAAGCTTAGTCCTATGGATATAGTTATATTTTCTTCTAGTGCTATACCTGGTAATGGTAGAGCTATTGCAAATACTATTAATAAATTGTATTTAAAGGGTGTAAAGGTTTATACTAGTTCTACTGATAGGGAAATACATGCTTCTGGGCATGCTATGAGTGAAGAATTAAAACTTATGATTAGGCTTATGAATCCTAAATATTTAATGCCTATTCATGGAGATTATAGAATGCTTAAGAAACATGCTTATATTGCTAAAGAATGTGGTTTAGATAAGAATAATTTATTTGTTCTTGACAATGGTGATGTTCTAGAAATGGATAAGGGTTCTATTAGAAATGTTGGTAATTTTGAGGTTAATGAAATATTTGTTGATGGTAATAGAATTGGGGATATTTCTGGTGCTGTTCTTAATGATAGAAAGATTATGGCTAGTGAAGGTATTCTTGTTGTTATTATTAATTTAAATATGGAGGATAAGAAATTACTTGCTAAACCAATGGTTACTACTAGAGGATTTATTCTTATAAATGAGAATGAAGAGCTTATTAAAAGAATAGAGAAAATATCGGAAAAGACTATATTAAAGAAATTAAGTGATAAGAAAGTTACTTATACTGATTTAAAAACTGAGATTACTAAGGAATTAAATAATTTTATAAAAGATGAAACTGGTAGAAAGCCTATAGTGCTTCCGATTATTCTTAATATTAAAAAATAACTATGTTTTGTGTAGTTATTTTTTATTTATTTTAAATTAAATCTTTGTTTATCATATAAGTAGTTATGTTTTATTTCTTCTGCTGTTAGAGCTTTGTTATATGCTCTTATTTGGTATATGTTTCCCATAAAGTAATAGTTACTTCCTCCGATGTACATACCACTGCTACTTATTTTTGGGGTAAATGTTACTGTTTGTGAATTATTTAAAGTTGTTTCGTTATATACTGTTTGGTATTTACCATTTAAGGTTGTCGTTAGATAGTATTGTTTGTTTAGTTCTACATCATTTGTATAGTATATGCCTGCTCCTGTTGTTCCGTTTGAGGTATCTAATAAGAATTGTGTTTTACTATTATGCCATATTGTCATGTATTGGTATTTAGCTTCTCCAGAGTTTATTGTGTTAAATATTTGTTGATATGCATTTGTTTTTTTTGGTACTAATACTATTTGAAGTGTGTATTTGTCATTTATACTATATGTTGCAGAAGTTCTGTAAACGTAATCATTAGTACCATCAAAATATAAATAGTTCTTATACCATGTTGCACCACTTACTGTTCCGTCGTTTCCTTTTCCACTTAGATCTTTCCATGTAGTTGTTGTATAATTTTTGGGTTTTCCTGTATTTGCATAACCGTCTAACCAAAGAACTAATCCATCAGAAATGTAACCATTTAAAGTGTCATTATAAGCATTCATTCTATGACCGTTGCTTGTTTCTATACTAGCATCATTTATTATTGTTTTCCATGTAGAATTATTATTTGATACATATGTTATATTGTTATAATAAGATCTTTGATCTCCAAACCAGTGCCATACTGCCACTTCATCTAAGTCATATACTTTTTCTAAGTCTATTATTAAACATTGATTTTTTGATAAAGAACTAGGCATTGCAGAAGTATAGTTCTCATATGGCAAAACTCCATTTGTTACATTTGAAGCTTTATAACTACTATTAAAAGAAGTTGGTTCTATCACTGATTTATCTTTAGCTATATTTACTCCGTTTACTATTGCTTGTATTTCTCCCCAGTGATTTTGATTACTATTAGTATTATAGCTTATACAGTTTTTTATATATCTTACATCATTTAATTTGGTATTTTTTCTTTTTGGTTTTGTATCAGCATAACTTATCTTTGCATATCCATCACCTGAGTTTTGTCCATCAATCATTTGTCCTCCGACAAAGTACTTACCACTATAATGGAGTGTTTGATTAGTATGAGTTATAGTAGTTGATTCTTTTACTGAATTTACTCCAGCATATCCACTTATGTATGATGTACCACCACTACTTGATGGGCCTG
>CAZBFY010000054.1:0-6719 GCA_964491445.1 uncultured Mycoplasma sp. | reverse complement strand
TTGGAGTACAATTAAAGTAAAATATCATATAAGGCTGTAAATACTAACGTTTTTTTGCAATTTGTATAATTAATATTATTATTAATTTATCAAAACTTATAGAACATAGTCTTGCTAATGA
This sequence comes from uncultured Mycoplasma sp., assembly GCA_964491445.1. GTDB lineage: Bacteria > Bacillota_I > Bacilli_A > RF39 > UBA660 > UMGS1449. Next base: position 6,598 of record CAZBFY010000054.1, on the reverse strand, counting down.
ATAATCACAATATTCTAGTAGTAATAACATAAAAAAACAAGCATTCGGCTTATAAATATAAATTATAATAATACTCTATAACATGTGGTTTAAAAGTTGTTATATTATTACTTTTCATATAACTTGTGGCTGCTTTTTGGTTACCACCGCATCATTAGCACTTGCCATAGTTATACCCTTAAGTAAATCATCAACACTTATCTTCTCTCCCTCTTCAAGCCAAATCTGTGTACCACCCATTTCCTTAGCATTCTTACTAGTTGTAAGCACTTCATTTGTCTTCAAAGAACCATCCTCTATTTTCTCAAATATAAGTATTAAACCCATCATCTTAGTAAGAGAAGCAACACTCATTCTCTCATTAGCACTTTTATTATAAAGAACCTCCCCTGTATTATAATCAATCATAACAGCACTCTTCGCACCAGGAGTAATATCTAAATCTTCTCCATAAACAATACAAGGAATAAGCATAATACTAATTATTAAAATAAAAATAATCTTTTTCATCAAACCACCTATTAAAAAATATGTCAAAAATAAAATATTATACAAAAAAAGATATATTCACCACTTATACCTTTTTCTCATATAATCCATATTCTCTTTTAAACCTAGATTTAAAAAACTATAATCATTCTCAAAGAAATTTATAGTATCAAGCATTTCCCTTTCATCAAGTAAAGCTTGCTTAGATAAAAAATCTCTTATTTGTTTAAGTCCCTCTTTCTTATCTTGTCTATAAATATTAAAGAAATATTCTCCTAATAAAAAACCATATGAATACTTAATATCATTTTTATAATTATAACAATATATATCACAAGAATTATCTTTTATCTCACCAATACTAATTACATTCTCATCATTATACACTATTTCATCTTTAATAGCATAATTTGATAAATAATATAATTGTTCTAATCTATCATACAAATCGAAATACTTTAAATTAAGTTCTCTATTAGCATCATCTTCATATATTCTATTCTTAATCAAATAATCAAGTGCTACTCTTTCAAAAAAACTAGACATTACTTCAACAAAACAAAAATCATACCTATATAACTGCTGAATACTACTCATATTATTCATAAATATATTTTCATATTCATGCCCTAGTTCATGTACTAATGTTGTAATAAAATCAACTTGCTTATCTAGCTTTTTATCTATAACTACCGAAGGCTCTAAACAATTAAATGTATTGTAACACATACCTATACAAGAATTTAAATCATCATACTTAATCTTATCAAAACAATATAACCTATCATAAGACTTTAATCTATCAAAATTAATACTATCTAATATAGCATATACTATTTCCTTAGCATCCTTTAGATTAATTTTATTGTTAGGCATTAGTTCATAAACTTTAAAATCATTATCCAAGTATTTTTCATTACACTTTTCAAAAAAATAACGAAATAATTCATTGTCATTCTTTAAAAAGTCGTAAAATTCAAACTCATTTAAAAGTAAATTCATCTTCTTAAAATACTTTTCTTCATGTTTTAACTCATCCTCTTTTAAATTTTGATACATAGTTAAATATAAATTACTAAGTAATAATTTTTTTGAATTACTCTTTTCAGTTTCTAATTTTTCTCTTACTTTCCTTATTTGTTCTAACATATTACTACCCCCTTTAAAGTATATCATCAAATTATAATATTTAAAATATTTTTTCAATAATAAAATATACTTTATTAGGTGATTATTTTGTCAAATAAAAAAAGAATAGCTATAATTATATTACTTATCTTAACTGGTATACTTATTATTAGTATTACTAAAATATATGAAAATAAAATAATTAAAAGAAATGAAATAAAAGAAATTAATAATTATACACCATTTGAAAAAATTAGTAATTATAAAACAGAGAATAAAGAAAGATATATTAGATACTATGAAAATAATAAGAATTTAAGTTATGAGGAAACAGTAACTAAAGTAAATATAGGTCTTGATTACAATTACTATGAATATATAAAGAAAAGTGATATGGATAAAGATATACTAATACTTGTTAATAAGTATTTAAAATTAGATGAGAATTATATTCCAAATGATTTAGAAGAAATAAATAGTAAATACTTTATAAATGGCAATAAAGAAGTAAGACTTTTAAGAAAAGAAGCTAAAATTGCATTTGAAAAACTAAGTGAAGACTCTATAAAAAATGGTACTCCAGTATATGGACAAAGTGCTTATAGATCTTATGAAAGACAAGAGGAAATATATAATAATTTAGCTAATCAAGTAGGAAATAATAAAGCTGATTTAGATACTGCAAGACCAGGACATTCTGAACATCAAACTGGTTTAACTATAGATGTTAGTTCTACTAAAGAAGGAAATATGCTAAGGTTTGAAGCTTCAGATTCATATAACTGGATGATAAATAATGCTTATAAATATGGTTTTATTTTAAGATATCCAAAAAGCAAAGAAAACATTCATGGATTTGTGTATGAGTCATGGCATTTTAGATATGTTGGCATAAACGTTGCAACAGATATGCATAATAATTATAGTAATTTAACATTTGAGGAATACTATTATAAAAAAATAGACAAATAAAAAGGACTTTTGTCCTAGTGTTCATATAATCCATGTATTTTTTGTCTAGTTGTATCATCAATATCATTTAAAGTCCAAACATCATCAACTTTTGTAAGTTGAAAATCTATTGTATATTTAACTCTATCTTTAGCATCTTTAAGTTTACCAAGTCTATACTCAACATATTTAGAATCAGAAGCTACATCTGTTACAGCATCTTTTGCACCTTCTACTACATCTTTTGCTCCTTCAATAACATTATCTGCAGCATCTTTTGCATCTTTAGTTATGCTTTCATCCGTTACAGATTTAAACTCATCTGGATTTGTATTGTAATAGTCCTCAGCATCTTTATTTATTTTGTAATAGTCATATACTTCAATTTCAGCAGTTACAGTAGCAGTGTCACCATCAATAACTTCATCTTTAATTGTATATGTCATATCTTTATACTGATTTTTCATAATATCTGTATAGGTACTTTTTTGAGTCTCATCCATTAATGAATCAGTATCTACCATATCTTTAAGCTGAGTTAAAACAGTTTCGTCTTGATTTTTATAATTATCCAAGAAATTCTCAACTTTTTTAGTTGGAGTATTATTCATAGTACAACCACTTAATAATACAATAGCCATAATACATGAAAAACATAATATTATTTTCTTCATAAAAAATCCTCCCATTTCTATTTTGAGAAGATTTTCTTATTTTATACTAAATTTTGTTTAATTGATTTTTTTTATTTTTTAAAATTATTGCTACTATTATACCAATTATTGAAAGTATTACAAATATAATCGCTATTACTATGCCCGATATAGTAGAATTTGATTCAGTTTGAGGAAAATCCTCTTCAGCAAGATTATCACTATCATAACTATCAGTTCCATCATAATCATCTAATGAATCGTCTGCATTACTTTGTTCATCTATTCCGTGTCCCAAATTATCATCGGATTTTGTTTCTTCATATGTTTTTTTTAACTTAATATTCATAACAAAATCATTACCAGTAGGAACCCAAGTATATGTATTACCTTTTACAGTAGCATTAGTAGAATCAACTTCAAAATCAGTAATTATTTTAATAGATAAACTATCTCCATTTAAACAATTAAAACCACCAGTTCCACTAAATGAAATAGTATCCATATCATAATCATAACTTGATTTTTCAAAACAATCATTTAGTAATCTAGAATTTGAAAGTGAATACTCTGAAAAATTATGAGAAAGCTTAACTTTATAAGTACCATTACTTTTGGAAGAAACCTTTTTATATTTAGTTTTATATGTAATATCAGTATAAATATCATCTCCTACAATCATATTAAAGTAATTATTTCCATTTTTTATAGCTTTATAATTAGTAAGAGAATAATTAATAACTTCATTAAAATCATAATCTTTAGTAATAGTCAACGTATAATCAACATCATTACTAGCATAAACTTGACCTATAAAACAAATTGTAATCATTAATAACAAAACATAAATCTTTTTGAACATAATCTTTTCTCCTTTTTAATATGAAAAATATTTATATATATTCTTACTATCAAGAGGATAAGTCCTTCTCTTTACAGAATTACTAGTATTACCCTCAATTGTATGAACAGTTTTTCCTTCAACATATTCAACAATTCCTACATGATCATAACCACTTTTTCTACCACTCCAATCAAACGTTATTATATCCCCAGGTTGTGGTATATATGAACCACCAGAATTATGCATTTCAGCACCTTCAGCTCCAGTCATTAAACTAGCCATACATGATTTTTTTAATCCAATTTGTTCAGCAACTCCAGTCTCATTTAATATATACGAAACAAATCCAGCACACCAAGCCCATCCACAACCATTAAGACCACAAGCTTTCATATATTTTGACTTATCTCCACAATGATCACTAGATGAATTCCAATGTTCTAATTCTTGGATAGCTCTTTCTACCACAGCTTTTCTATCCCCAGTAGCTACTGAGCAAGTACTAGAAGTACCTGTAGCTTTTTTTGCTATAACACCATCAGAATCATAATCATCATATTCACTAGCAGTCCAACTTTTTAATTTATAATCACTTACAACAGAATAATCGCCAGTTACATATAATGCAAACTCGGCCTTTCTTCTTCTTTCTAAACCAAGCATTCCACCATTTGTACAACCTTTCATTGCTTTCCATACTTTTTCAAAACTTCCATTTTTTGCAGCATTAGCTATACCAGTAAAATAAGTACCACATCCATTATAAGCCATGCTTGTTAAAGCATCCTCTTGATGTTTTTCAAGATTAACACCAATAAAAGCAGGTTTAATCACATTATTTCGTTTAGAATCAATTGCTTTATCCTGAGCTGCATCAACTTCAGACACACTAAAACATTGCCCAGCATGAGTTAAGTTTGGTAAATAATCTGAAGTTACACCATGACCAATAGTTACTCTATCACCATCGTTTTTATAAGCCTTATATTGTGTTTTGGCATCATCACAATAATCACCAGAACCTTCAAAAGCTTGTATAAATTCTCTTATGTTTTTAGAACTACCTTGATTATCAGTTTCACAACAATCGGTATCAGAACTAGTATAATTTCCAGAAATACCACAAATTTGATTAAATCCTTCTTTACCTATTTTTCTAGCTTTACCACTCTCATCTTTATCACATTTTGGATTGTTTCCTTTACTTTTATCTAAACAATATTCATATCCCTGATCAGAATAACCAAAAAACGGATTTGCACTAACAGCTTTATTTTCATTTAAAATTTCAAAATGCAGATGAGCTCCACTACTACTACCCGTATTACCACGAGTTCCTAGTTTATCACCTTTTTTTACTTTATCACCTTTTTTAACCGAAACAGTATGCATATGTGCATATCTTGTAGTAATCTTCTCACTATGTTTTACTAACACATAATTACCATAACCACAACTAGGACAAGTAGATTGACCGGTAACAGTTTTAATTACTTCTCCATCTTGAACAGCCATTATATCAGTACCTTCAGGACCAGATAAATCAACTCCTTCATGCATATGATCAGGATTCCATTGTCTCCAGCCAAATAAATCAGCAATACGATAATCACCATTTAATGGATCTTGCATATTACACATAAATGATAATGTATCCGTATCATCTACATCATAACTTGGGACATCACACATAGAAGCAATAGTTGCCGCAGTAGTACCCCCAAATAAAGCAGCCATTATTAAAAACATTATTAGTAAAAGTGGAATGGCTGTCACAACAGCTATTTTAGCTTGTATAGGAAGTATAGTCCATAATTTTCTTACTCCCTGTTTGCCAGCTTCATTTAAAGTATTACCTACTGCTCCTTTACTACCAGATTCTTTATTCTTGTTTTTCCCCAATCCTAACCTAGAAGCAATAGATGCAGCTCTTCCAACTGGATGTGCTTTTGCAGCTTTTTTTACTGCATCATTTTTATTGTCTTTTTTTGGTATTTTATCTCTTCTGTCATCTTTTTTATTTGTTCCACCACCTGGAAGAGGATTACCATTATTATTATTTCGACTACCATTACTATTTTGTCCACCTTTTCCAGTTTTATCATTATTATCATTGCTTTTACTTAAACCACTATCATTTTTTGGTTTCTTTTGTCCTTTAGCAGGATTATTATCATTATTTCTATTAGCACCAGGCATCCCATTATTTCCATTTAATCCTGATTTAAACCCTTGTGCCAAACCTTTCCCAAAATTTGTTATTGCATTATTTCTATTAGCACTTGGAAACTGTGTTTGTTCAACTGAAACATTAGTATTTGGAGCATCTACAACACCCTGATTATTAAAACTATTATCATCATGATAAAAATTCTCATTATTTTCATTATTATTCATTACTTCACCACATTTCTAAATGTATAAGATATATATAATATAACACAAAAACACACAAAAAAAAAGACACTTAAATTTGAAATGTGATTTTTAAGTTAAAATGTCCTATTTTAGAAAAAGTATTTACAAGTTAAAA
>CAZBFY010000053.1:0-6885 GCA_964491445.1 uncultured Mycoplasma sp. | reverse complement strand
CATTTGTATTATCATAATAAACTGGTATCATACTATCATCAAGTACTGGTTCATTTGCCCCACTTGTATCTAAATTCATCTCAGAAGATCCCCCACTTACATTAACTCTAAACTTATATTGATATTGTTTATTATTATTTGTATAATCTTCATACCAATTTGTTGCTACTACATCTTTATCTATCCAAGCTCTAAGTACATATTTACTTGTTATATTAGTTGTACCCTCAGTATGTTTATGTTTCTTTGTATATAACTTAAAATCATCTAAATCACTTATTTTAGTAGGTTGTACTAATACATTACCACTTTTATCAGTTAAATAAACTTTTACATCACTAGGATCAAGCCCTACTTTACCAGTATCTACTACTAATGACTCTATATTTAAATCATAATTAATATTTTGTACATAATCAGAATTAGTAGTTACTGCAAACTCAAACTTAGCACCCTTATCATTTAATAACTTACCTTCTTTATCACTCATAGGAAGTGCATTAACTAAATTTATTTCACTAGTACTCTCTAAATAAGTAAGCGATACATCTCCAGTTGTTATTGTATTATCTTGACTACTTGTATGACTCCAATAACCTCCTGCAAAAGATACACCAATTACTATACATAAAAGTGCTACTACTGATACTATTTCTATTATTAACTTCTTATTATCTTTTAAACTAAATCTTTTTTTCATATCATTACCTACCTTTAGTACTTTATACTAAAATTATATAATTATTTACTATATTTTTCAAGTATTAAAAAGAGGTTTTTTAAACCTCTTTACATACTTGTTATATAATCATGATATCCACCAAGTACATTTACTACTTTATAACCCATTCTAGAAAGTTTATTACATACACTAGGACTCTCAAGTCCTTGACTACAATATATATAATACTCCTTATTTTTATCTAAATATTTACTAGGATCCATAACTAAAAAACTACTAGGTATATTTATACTACTAGGTATAGAACCTAAATTATATAAATAATTCTTTCTAATATCAATTATATTTACTCTTCCTATCATACCCTTTAATTCATTTGTTTTAATACTACTATACATATAAATTCCTCCATAGTATTTTATGTTTGAAACTTATATTTGTTATATTAATATATTTATTTTTTAAACCTATACTTAGTAGGTTCAGAACATTCAATTAACTCTGATTCTAATAACAAAGTAATAATCTCTGAAGATCTAGATTTCTTTAAATTAAACATTTCTGCAACATCTTCCCATTTAAAATCACACTGATAATTAAACTTATCAAACATTTTTTTAATTTTATCATGCGTACTTTTTGTTACATTAACAGGAAGATTTTTATATAATTTAATTATAAAATAATCTTCATCATTTACAACATTTAAACTTTCTTGAGTTTTTTCTTCAGTATTAACTATATTTTTATTTATATAATTAATATTTGGAAAAACTACTTTAAACGATGAAACATCAGAAGTAAATACTGGTTTAGCATCATAATTACTATATGACTCCACTATTCTAGTTAAACCACTTCCTCTACGTTCCATAAAATGTAATCTATTAAATATATCTGAAATTACTCTATTTCTTCTCATTGAAGAAATTTTAGTAATATCTAAATTTTGAACAAAACTACCATCAAGCATTCCTCCAGGAGAAGTTATTTCTAATCTATCATCATACATATCAATATGAATTTCAGAGCCTACTATTTGATAATCTCTATGGATAATAGCATTAACAATAGCTTCACGAACTGCTCTAACAGGATAGTCTTCTACTTCTATTCTTTTCATTCCTTTAATTTCCCAACTAACTCTTGAATAATTTTTTATAAATATTTCAGCATTTTCTAAAAGAGAAATAATACTACCAGTATATTCCTTATCATCAATAGCATCTCCATTAACAGAGCCTTTAACTAAACCTTTCCATCGAGTACAAAATATTCTTGACTGAACTAGTAAGCCTTGATCAGATAAAAGCAAGCCAGCATTTGTAACCTTTTTATCTTTTGTTGTTATTTCTAATGATATATAATCTTTATCTTTATTTATTTCTTTTCCAGTTTCATTTTTTAATGATGCATTTAATAAAGTAAAACTAACATTAGAAACATTATACTTACTAGGAAGTTCATCAAAGGTTGTATTCTGACCCTTTAAAATCAACCCATCTAATATATGTTTAGGAGCAGGTATCGACTGATTTCCCGCTCTTACAAAAGCCTCTTTTCTTCCATCACCATTGTAATAGTATGGAGTTCTAGGACCATCTCCTACTTTTACTTCCATGAAATCTTTATTATTTTCTTGAAAAGTTTTTAACTCATATCTAGGAAGTGGAATAATCTTATCGTTTATTAATTCAGACACTTTTTCTGAGTCCATAACAACATTATCTAAACCAACAGGCTTTTTATCAATATCTCTTACACCAAATAGTAATACTCCACCATTTGAATTAGCAAAAGCAGAAACTGATTTAAGCCAACTTTTAGGTTTATTACACTCAAGTTTCTCTTTAAAATCTATATTACTACTCTCTACTTTCTCATAATCTTTTAATTGCATATAATACCTCCACTATTACTAATTATTATACACTATTTTTTTTAATTTTGTGTCAATATATGTTTAATCAATTAAATGTATATAAAAGTAATTTTTATACAAATACTTTTAAAAAACGGACTTTTTTCTCAAAAACCGGACTTTTTCCACCAAAAACCGGACTTTTTTCTCAAAAACCGGACTTTTTCCACCAAAAACCGGACTTTTTTCATCGAAAACCGGACTTTTTTATTTTATCATTATTCTATTATCTATAAAATTTCTTATTACTTTAAATAACTATTATACTTCTTTTCATGTCCAAGTGTTGTTTCCTCTCCATGCCCAGGATATAGCGTTATATTATCATCATATTTCTTTATCTTATTTAAAGACTCTATCATTTCCTGATAAGAACCACCTGGTAAATCTACTCTTCCAATATTTTCATAAAAGATAAAATCTCCTACAAACATAATATCATAATCTTTAAAATAAAAAGTTATACTCGTATTTGAATGTCCTTTTGTATATATAACCTCAAATTTAAATGGTCCTACTTCTTTTTTACCCTCAAATAAATTCTTATGATCAAATATAGGTGCTTTATATATACTACTTAAACTCTCTGCATATGTTGTATGATCAAAATGATTATGAGTAAGAAGTATTCCTACTGGAGTAACTTTTAATTTCTCTATTTGTTTTATTATATTATTTTCCTCATCTCCTGGATCTATTATTAAACACTTATCATCTTCATATAAAATATAACAATTAGTCTTAAGTGGTCCTACCACTAAATTTACCATATTCATTTATCTAAACCCTCTTTATAAGCATCTATTAACCATGTAGGATCTTTACAACCCATAAATGGTATAACAGCATTTTTATGTTTATATAACTTACTTATATCATCTTTAGATATTTTCTCTGCCCCTGGTATTTCATTTATTATCAAATCAGAACTAACTCCAGGAAAATCTTCAAATTTCTCTCTAGCAGGTTCTATATCAGTAACATAAACTTTATCTGCACTTTTTAAAACCTCTGCAAACTCTTTATAAAAAGCCTTAGTTCTAGATATAGTATAAGGTATCAAAACAGGAACAAGTTCTTTATCTGGATACTTCTGCCTAGCAGTCTTTAAAACAGTCTCTACTTCATTAGGATGATGTGCATAATCATCTACTAAAACAACATCTTTTATTATTTCTTCACTAAATCTTCTTTTAGCACCACTAAACTCGTTTAAATACTTAGTTATATCACTAATAGAAATACCTTTTAAATAACACATATAAATACAAGCAAGAGCATTTTCTATCATATGCTTACCAAATATATTTATATTAAAACTTCCATAAAACTTATTATCTATATAAACATCAAAACTACTACCATCTTCTCTTAATTCTTTTATAACTCCTCTTACATCATTATCTTCATTAAAACCATAATAAACTATTTTTTCACTCTTTAACTTCCTTATATTTACATTATCCCCACATGCTATTACTCTATCTTCTGTTTGATTTACAAACTTTTGAAAAGTCTCTATTACTTCTTCTATATTATTATAACAATCTACATGATCATAAAATATATTAGTAATTATAGTATATTTAGGATAATAATTTAAAAAATGTTTCTTAAATTCACAAGACTCTAAAATAAAATTATTAGAATTTTTATTAATAACACCAGTACCATCTCCTATTAAATAATTAGTACCAATAGTATTTTTAAATATATTAGAAAGCATAGCAGTAGTAGTAGTCTTACCATGAGTACCACATATACTTATAGTATCATATTTCTTAGTAAGTTCTCCTACAAACTCAAAATACTCATATATTTTACATCCTAATTCTTTAGCACGTTTATAAGCATAATGCTCTTTATTAATCGCTGATGTATATACAAATATCATATCTTTTGTTAACTTATCAGCATCTTTATATACTTTTATTCCTCTTTTATTTAACTCTTCCAAAGTAAACGAATAAACCTTAGCATCATCACACCCTAATACCTCATTACCACTATCATAAAGCATTGAAGCAAGAGCAGCCATACCAGATCCTTCAATACCTGCAAAAAAATATTTCATTTTATCTCCTCTTTTCTTATTATTAATAAATACTATCAAAAGTACTTAAATCTTTTAAACTAAAATGAGTTATATCTTTAGCATCACTACCTATATAAGAAGCAGTAAACTTCCAAGTCTTACCCTCTTCTAATTCTTCTAAATAAGTACTAGCATTACCTATAATATTATTATCTTTATCATATAAAACATAACTAATTTCAATATCACTAGCATCATCATCACTAATATTTTTAACATATCCAGTTATTATATAAGTATTAGTCTTATCATTATAATAACCCTCAACTGTCTTTTCAATAACTAAATTATTATCAATAAAATCTTCAGTAACTATTCCATATACACATAAACCAAATATTAAAAACATAGGCATAGCAACAAAAACAGATAACCCTATTATTAAAAATATAGCCCACTTAGGCAATTTACCATTTTTCTTATTCATATACTATTCCTCCTTATTTAAAAATTCTAAAAGACTAATTGCAACTTCTCTTGGTATTATCTTACTTAACTCATCAACAGACTCATTTTTTATCTTAGTAAGTGATGAATACTTCTTTAAAAGCTCTTTTCTTCTTTTTTCACCAATACCAGGAACATCTTCAAGAATACTTTGTAACATCCCTTTATTCTTAATATTTCTATGATAAGTAATTGCAAATCTATGTACTTCTTCTTGCATTTTATATAAATATACAAATAAATTTTTATTTAGAATATCTATCTCTGTATTATTAGATAAAACAAGTTTAGAAGTCCTATGACTCTTATCTTTCTTAAGACCTACTACAGGTATATCCATATTTAAACTATCTAAAACTTCTAAACAAACATTAAGCTGAAGAGTTCCACCATCTACTACTATTAAATCAGGAAGTTCACTCTTTTCCATAAGAGCTTTCTGATATCTTCTATAAATAACTTCTCTCATAGCACTCAAATCATCTTTAACTTTAGAATCTATTTTATACTTCCTATACTCATTCTTATCAGGTAAAAAATCTCTAAAAACAACCATCGCACCAACATAATATGTTCCAAAAAGATGAGAATTATCAAAAAGTTCTATTCTAGAAAGCTTACTAATACCAAGTATTTGCTTTAAACTATTTATACTTTCGTATCTTATTATATCATCTTTTCTTATTCTTTCAATCCTTTCCCTAGAAGAAATCTCAGCATTTATATTAGACATATTAAGTATTTGCTTTATATCTCCTCTTTTAGGAACTATAACTTTTACATCAAGAATTTCCTCTATATCAGTAACACCCTTAACATCATTTACTATAATCTTACTAGGTAAAGAAAACTTATCATAAAAGTCTATAATATATCTAATATAAGTATCTTCTAAATCAACATAATCACTTATTATCTTATTAAACTTACCTATAATAACACCATCTCTAATAAATAAAGTCTCAATAGCAATAAAATTATCTATTTCATAAAGTCCAAACACATCAAAATTATACTTAATATTAGAAACTATTATTTGTTTACTAATAGTACTTTCTATATCACTTATTAAATTCTTAATATCAAGAGCTTTTTCATACTCTAAATTATCAGAATACTTAATCATTTTATCTTCTAATTTCTTAGTTAAAAACTTATAATCTCCATTTAATATCTTAGTAATATCTCTTATCATATTATCTATTTCATCTTTAGATACTTCTTTTTCACAATAACCTAAACATTCATTTATATGATAATATAAACAAACTTTTTTCTTTAACTTATCACACTTCTTAAGAGGATATATTCTATTAATTAAATTAACAGTATTCCTAGCAGAATTAACACCTGGAAAAGGTCCAAATACTTTTCCTTTAATATTCTTTCTTTTTTTACTTCTTACTATCTTAACACTAGGATATTTATCATTAGTAAGTACTATATAAGGATATGTTTTATCATCTTTTAATAAAATATTATACTTAGGATTATATCTTTTAATTAAATTAATTTCTAAAATCAAAGACTCAGTTTCACTATTAGTTATTATATATTCAAAATCTTTAATATTATTTACTAAAGCTCTAGTCTTACCAGTATGTACTTTATTAAAATAAGAATTAACTCTTCTTTTAAGATTCTTAGCTTTACCAACATATATTATTAAACCATCACTATTCTTCATTAAATAACAACCAGGTTTATCTGGTATTAATTTTAACTTTTCTTTCATAAGTA
>CAZBFY010000052.1:0-7153 GCA_964491445.1 uncultured Mycoplasma sp. | reverse complement strand
GTTCATGGGATAATACATCATCATTAATAAGTAGAATAATGGTAGCAGGAGGAGGTTCAGGTTTTCTTGATACTAAAAATGTTTCGTATACTTCTGGTTATGGGGGAACTTTATATGGAGCAACTCCAATATTTTCAACGTATCAACAATACTTAGGAAAAGGAGGAACACAAATAAGTGGAGGAGTTGCTCCAACTAAATATAGTACTGCTCAGTCAAATGGTACAGCAGGTTCTTTTGGTAAAGGAGGCTTTGGAGGAGCAAGTGCCTCTTCTGCAACTTCTGGTGGAGGTGCTGGTGGCGGAGGAGGCTACTATGGTGGATCTGGAGCTTCAGGACTTGCAAATGGACACTGGCCAGGCGGAGGAGGCTCATCATACATAAGTGGATATGCTGGGGTAAACTCAGTAAAAGAATCAACTACTATAACTCATACTAATCAAACACTACACTATAGTGGTAAATACTTCGTTGGAGGAAATATACTTTCAGGAGTTAATTGTTCAAATGGATATGCAAAAATAAGTTATGTAGATACAAAACCAAAAAGAAAGAGACCTTATTTAAATGATGTAAGATATATAAAGAATTGTATAAATCATAATAGTGCTAATACAGGAAATCACTGGGGAGAAATACAAGCAATAGCAAACGGAGTAAATATTGCTAAAGGTAAATCAGTAATAGAACCAACCTCTTTTAATAGTAATTATAAAGCCTCAAATGTAACAGATGGTATATTACCTTATGATAGTTATACTTCTGCAAGTCCTAGTACTAGTACAGATAATCAGTGTTTAATAATAGATCTTGAAAACACTTACGATTTAGATGAAGTTGCAGTATGGCACTGGTTTGGATCTCAAAGAGTTTATTACAACAACTATACCTATGTATCAAGTGATAATAAAAATTATAAATTAGTAATAGATACTATTCTTCCAGAAAGTTCAAATGGTCATAGAGTAAATGCTTATAAAGATACTTATTTAGGAAATGGTTATATACAGACTAATTTAGCTCTTTTATATCATGGTTATGTAAATACTGGAACAACAAGAAATCATACAACAACAACATGGAAAGATTTAAGTGGAAATAATAAAAATGGTGCCCTTACAGGAGGTACTTGGTATTATAATAGATTATATTTTGATGGAACAGATGATTATGTAACATTACCAACTCTTAATACCTCTTTACCTGCTACTTATTCAGTAACCTTTCAAACAACATCAACTAATAATCAAATAATATTAGGAGACTATAATACTAAAGCTACTATTGGTCTTTATGATAACAATACTAAACTAATTTTAACAATGTTACAAGCAAATTCAAGCTATACATTTAATACTGGAGGATTAGACACTTCAACTGTTTATAAATTAGATGTTGTTTATAATAGTTTATCTAATATAAAAGTATATTTAAATGGAAAAGAACTAGATAAAACTACTTCAACTAATTATTGGAGCTGGACTGATACTAATTCTTACATAGGAAGAAGATTAAGCGGAAATTACTTTAAAGGTTCCATACGTAGATTACTTGTATATAATAAAGCTTTATCTTATAAAGAGATAAAAAATAATTATTTATATGAATTAGATAACAAAGTAATTGTTGATTAAGACTATAGAAATAAATATTTTATTTTAAAACAAGGACTACATTATCCTTGTTTTTAATATCCTACCAGTATTAGAAAAATTCTTCTTAGCAACTTTATTTAAAACCTCTTTTCCATAAGATTCTACTAATTCCTCACCAATTTTATCTACATTAGAACCACTTCCTTTAGGAAAAGGTAAATGATACTCATCACACATCTTATCAAACTCTTTTAAAAATATATATCTACTTATAATAGAAGCACAAGCAACAGCCATATTCTTAGTCTCGGCTTTAGTCATAAAAGTAATATTCTTTACAACATTTGGTATTTCTTCTAAATAACTATAATATCTACTTTCCTTAGCAAATTCATCTACTATTACATAATCAAGCTTTTCATCCACCTCATCAAGAATTAAAGATAAAACCTTATTATGCATAATAGCCTTTATTTTATTCATATTATTCTCTTTAGAATACTTTTCATTATACTCATCATTCTTTAAAATAATACTCTTATACTTTATTCTTTTTATAATCTCAGGAGCTATTCTAACAATTTTATCATCTGTTATCTTTTTAGAATCAGTACAACCAAGATCTTTCAAAAAAGAAATATCATCTTTTCTTACATAAGCCGAAGTAACCACTATAGGACCAAAATAATCTCCCGTACCAACCTCATCTGAGCCTACAGAAGTAACATTCATATAATCAGTATTATTCGTATCCTCTTCATCATTTTCTTTCAAAGCTTTCCACATATTAGCATCCACAAAAGCACTTGTCCCCTGAAACATGCACTTACCAGAATTATATAAAGTTATAATAGTATCTTCTTCCTCAGCTTGAAATATAGCATAAGGAGGAGTCTTTTCCCTAACTTTATCTTTATAATACTCTATCATCTTTTGCTTAGTTTCCTCATCAACTTTTATTACAACATTCATTTTTAATCACCCACATAATTATATCACAATAGAATAACTTTACAAAACAAATATTAAAAATACAAATATAAAGTATCATTTTTAATCAAATAAAACATTAACTCAAAAAGACCAATTTTTTTCAAGTTATTTCACAATTAAGTTTCCAAAAACAAAAACAAGTGTTATAATTAACTTATGAATTATAGTTCAGGAGGTTAATATGAGAAACAATAAAACAGGTTATCCACATATAGATAAACCATGGATGAAATATTATGAAGGAATAGATATTCCAAAAGAAGATCCTAAAACAAATATGGTAGAAGTCCTAAAAGAAAGAAATAAAGATAGAAAAGATAAAACAGCGTATGAATACTATGGAAAAAAAGTAAGCTATGACAAAATGTTTGATAATGCTGATAACGCTTCAAAAGTACTTACACAAATTGGAGTAAAACAAGGAGATATAATTATGTGTCTTACTCCAAATATTCCAGAAGAAGAAGAAATATGGTTCGGAGCAACACAAATTGGAGCAATATGTGATTTCATAGATCCGAGACCAGATAGCATGGATATAGTAGCAAATGCTAATAAAGTCCTAGAAATTATAAAATACGAAAAACCAAAATACATCGTAGCATTTGATATGTGTTATCTAGGAATGTTACAACCCATAGAAAATGAATTAAAAGAACTAGGAATAAATGACATAATTTTAGTAAGTCCTAGTGATTCAATGAATTTAAAAGGAAAATATGAATATATAAAAGATTTAATAAATTATGAAAGATTAGAAGAAGACTTATCCTTACTAGAAGACATAAAAAGCACTAAAGAAAAAAGTTTAACACTTTTAAGCCGATTAAAACAAGAATTAATAAAAATGAATGAACAAAATAATAAACAAGTTCTAGAAGATGCTATAAAAAGTTCTCCTCTAAAGATTCATAATTATAAAGACTTAGTAAAAGAATGTAAAAATTCAAAATTTGAAATAGTAACAGATCCAGATCTTATAAATTATATAGGACATACATCAGGTACAAGTGGAGCAAGACCAAAACCAATAACATTATCAAATAAAAATGCAATATCTTCAATTATTCAGTGTCATTATGCTGGAGTAGGACCAAAAGAGGGTGAAACATCACTTCATTTACTTCCAGGATTTGCACCATTTGGTAGATATAATAACGATCTTCAAACATACTATAACAAAGGAACTAATATTCATGTTCCATCATTTGTACTAAGTGAATTTGGGTACTTACTTAAAAAATATAAGCCAAACTCATTTATGACACCACCTGCATTCTTAACATCACTACCAGACTGTAAATACTTAAAAGGTGAAGACTTATCATATATCAAAAAAGTAATATATGGTGGAGATGCAATGACAGTTAAAGATGAAGAAAGAATAAATGAATGGTTAAAAGCTCATGGAAGCAAAGCAGAAATAGAAAAAGGTCATGGAATGAGTGAATACTGTGGATGTGGTACTTATGCAAAAGATGAATATAATAAGAAAAATACAATAGGAATACCAATTCCAAAAACAATATATACAATAATTGATCCTAATATAGAAAATGAACTAGTACCATTAAAATTTGAAGATAATATGGAAAAACTAGAAGGAGAAATAGCAGTTTCATCTGATCATGTAACAAATGGAAAATTACATAATGAAGTAATTGTGCCAAGATACACTATGGAAATGGATGGAAAAGAATATATTCGTACAAAAGATATCGGATATATGGATAAAGATGGATGTTTCTATATTGGAGAGAGAAAAGGAAGATCATTTGCAAGAGTAGATGGTTACAAAATAAAACCATCAGAAATAGAAAAACCAATCGAAGAAAACGAACTAGTAAAACAAGCAAGAATAGTAGGATACTATGATGAAAGAGTAAGAGGAACAATGCCAATATGTCATCTAGTGCTTGAAGAAAGCTTAAACGAAGATGAAGAAATAAAACTAGTCGAAGACATCGTTTATAATAATATAATAAATAACCCAAATATGAGTTCAAGACAAATACCTGCAAAATTCAAAATAAGAGAAGCTATGCCACTTAATAAAGGAAATAAAATAAATGATATAGCATTAAGAGAAGAACCCTTGGATGGAAACGAAATAAACGTTTTAGTAAATGAAACAAATATAGCAGTAGACAGTATACAAATTAATAGGAATAAAAAAGGAATAGTAAGAAGTAGAAAATAAGTTGGAGTGTGATTATATGGAAAGTATATTAGGTTTTTTACTAATAAATATTTATGCGTTTTTACTTATCATAAGTACAACAATAATATTTTTTAGTAAACAAAGATTAAAACAATTCGAAGATGAAACATATAAAAAATTTCTCATAGCAAATATATTAATGTCCCTAAGTGGTTTAATACTAGGTTTAGCAGTAAGTCCAGGTTTTATATTTAATAGTTTCTTAATAATACTATTAAATAAAGTATATCTAATAAGCTTAATGTTCTGGATCTCAGTACTAACATTTTATTATGTATATATATCACTAAAAGATAAGATAAATACAAAAAAATGGAAAAAAGTATTTAATATAATAACAATAATAAGTATAATTCTAATAGCAATATTACCTCTAGATGTAGAAGTAACAAAACAAGGAGCAGTAGCATCAGGTTTTGCCATCATGTATACATATACAATGTTTGGAATAGGCTTTTTCTTGCAAATAGTAGCAGTCCTACTAAATTATAAAAACCTAAAAAACAAAAAAAACATACCATTATATCTTTTAGTCTTTCTAGGTTCTGTAGTACTAATTAGTATGATGCTTAATCCTAAACTTAACTACTTAATAAATCCAGTATTCATATTTATAACATTCATAATGTTCCATACAATAGAAAACCCAGATGCCAGAATGAATGCAGTACTTTTAAGAAATAGAGAGCTCCTAGAAAAAACCGTAAACGACAAATCAAATTTCTTATTTAAAGTATCACAAGAAATGAAAAAGCCATTAGAAAATATTATAAAAACTACAAAAAAATATAATAAAAACATGACAAAACAAGAACTAGAAGACTTAATAAAACTAATAGAAAACGATGCAAATCTAGCATACTTTATAATAAATGATATATCTAGTATATCATCAGTAGATGTAAAAAAGCTAAAAATACAAGATACTAAATATATGACAAATAAACTAATAAAAGAAATAGAATACAACGTAAAAAACAATTTATCAATTCAAAATAAAGAAAATATAGAATTTAACATAAAAACATATAATAGTTATCCAGAATATCTATATGGAGATAATATAAAACTAAAACAAGTAATATTATCTATCATATCAAATAGCATAAAATATACAAATAAAGGATTCATAGATGTAGAAGTAGACTCTATTACAAGATATGATGTATGTAGATTAGTATTTACAATAAAAGATTCAGGGTGTGGAATGAGTATTTCTAAAATAAATGAATTATTATCTACAAACGATGATTTAGAAAAAGAAGAATTTGAAAAAGTAGATAGTTTAGATTTAAAAATACCTGTAGCAATAAAAATATTAAAACTACTCGGAGGCTCTATAAGTATAAAAAGTGAAGAAGGAAAAGGAACCATTGTAGTAGTAGTAATAGATCAAAGAATAGAAGGCACTAAAGAAGAAAAACTACTAGAAAATGCCAAAAAAAATGTACAAGCAAAAAAAAGAATATTTATAGCAGATGATACAGAAAACCTAGATAAATTAGATAGAATAATTTCAAAATATAATGTAGAAGTTATACCATCACTAATAGGAAGAGAATGTATAGATAAAATAGAATCAAAAGATAAATTTGATTTAATAATACTAAAAGATGAAATGAAACCAAATAATGCTTATAGCATACTAAAAGAACTAAAAAAGACAAAAAAATTCAATACCCCAGTAATCATTATGATAAACAAAGATAAAGAATTCATAAAAGAACATTTCATAAAAGATGGTTTTAGTGATATAATTATAATAGAAAAATTAGAAGAAGAAATAAAAAGAGTTTGTGATAAATACATATAAAGAAGAGTGATAACATGAATAACAAATATTACAAATTAATACTAAATAAATCAGGTAATATCCCTGATTTTCCTGTCTATGCAGAAGAAATAGAAAACAATCTAATAGACTTAATATCATATAAACAAATAAAATATGCACAAGAAGAAAACAAAAATAATATAAATGGTATAAGTTATAATACAAAATATCCAGTAGAAATAAAAGAAGTAGTAAATAATCTAAAAAAATTAACTAACAAAGATATATTAAACTATAGAATAACTATGTATTACTTAAATAAAGAAGCCCAAACAAATTATATAGAAACAAATAACACTATAAAAGAAAAAAACCAACAAGAAACTGTAAAAGAGTATACACAAGAAGATCTAAAAAGTATAAATAGTCAAAAAGTAAGAATAAGAAAGCAATTATTCAAAATAATAGAAATTGATTAAATATATAGAATAAACTTTATAAAAAATTAACTCAAAAAAATAGCTACTTGAAATAGTGGTTATTTTGTTGTATAATTAAATTATAAGAAAA
>CAZBFY010000051.1:0-7160 GCA_964491445.1 uncultured Mycoplasma sp. | reverse complement strand
AATTTTTATGTTTTACCATATAAAAAACTCTGAAATCTCTAATTTCAAAGTTTTTTAAGAAATTTATTATTTTTAATTAAGACAAAGTCTCCATGACCAATGAAGTAGTATGAATAAAACATTTAAATATAAACATTTGTCTTGTTATTTACTTACATATTTATTTTTTTACTTTTACTTTATATATTATTTCTTCACTTTTTTGATTTGTTATAGTAGATATTCCAGATAGAATCAATACTATTCCTAAGAATATTCCTACTGCTACTATTGGTATTATAGGCAGTGCTAATGTTATAGCACCTAGTATTAATCTAGTAATTGGTCCTACCAACGCTTTTGTATCTTTTGATATTTTTGTTGTAAGTATAAGACTTGATAGTCCTGATACAAATAACCATATTCCTAATAATACTGGTATTACTTTAATAGCAGTATCTGTATTTGCTACTAATATAATACCAAATATTAAACTAAATGCTGATGTACCTACTGTAGATGATGCATATGGATTTTTACTTATAATTGCAGTTATTATACCTATTACTGCATAAACTATTAGTATTATTCCTCCGACTAGTACTATAGTTTCAAATGTTCCAGCTGGACTTATTAAAAATATTATACCAAATAATATTAAAAGTGCTCCTAGTACATAATTCCATGTTTTTTTACTCATATACTTCCTCCTTTTTAGTAATCTAAGTATTCATCTTCTAACCATATTTTGTCTTTATATGAAGAGTTATAAACTTTATAATCGTATGTTTTTCCTTTTTCTTTTATAAATATTGCATATACTTTAATAGTACTATTCTTTGATAAAGGTATTACTGTTTCCCCTTTTTCTTTATACACTATTTCACAAGAAAACACATATTTATTAGCATTACTTTCTATAAATGTACACTTTTTTGATACTATTTCATCAATATTTTCTGTTTTTTTTCTAACATCTCCTAGAGTCTTATTTTCAAACCATGAATCAATAGCAAGTTCTCCATATTTTGGTTCTTTATAAGGATCTGCAAAACATCCTGTTATTAAAAATATTGCTATGAGTGTTAATAAAAAAAGTCTTATCTTCATACAATTACCTCATGATAATCATAACATAGATAATGACTTTTTACAAGAATTTATTCTAGTACATCTGTTGATTTATGTTTTGTTCTTTCAAATAATGATAAGCTTCCATTTTTATCTAATGTTGCTAAGAATATATCTGATACATTTTTTTTCTTTTCCTTTAGTTTTTTTAATAACCACTCTTCTGTTTTTCCATAATTTTTTAAATTTTCTTTCATTATATTTCCATCTATTATTACATTTGCATATAAACTTGCTTTTTCTTTTTTTATATTCATATCTTTATTAGTTACTGCATTATATTCACTTTTTGGTAAGATACTTATTTTTCCACTTGATTCCATTACTGCATATGCTATTTCTGATACATCAAAGTATCCTTGTTCTCTTGCTTGTTCTAGAAAATCATTTATATCAAATTTTACTTTTTTTAACCCTTCTTGTAGTATTTTACCATCTTCGATTAGAATTGTTGGTATTCCTGAGAAAAATCTTCTTATTGTTATACTTTTCATAGTTCCTATAGAAATGATATATGCTATTAAACCAAATATAATAACTGCTGCTGTACCATGTATTATGTCTGAGTCTAAATTTATTGTCATTTCTGCTGCAAAGTTTCCTATTGATATTCCTATTACATAATCAAATAAACTTAGTTGTGATACTTGTTTTTTTCCTAGCATTTTTGTTACTAGAAATAGTGTTATTAATGAAAGTATTGCTCTTCCTGTTACATTTAATAAATCTATCATGTTTATCACCAGTATTATTATGGCTAATTTTTTTTAATTTATACAAAAAATAGGACATAGTCCTACTCTATATTAGTAATTTCAAATTTATATCCATCACTTACGTTTCCTGCAGTATCTTTTGCAAATGCATAGTATATTGAATTATATGTTGCTGTATATGAAACTACTGGGTTATTACTTGTTTTTATTGTTTTCCATTTGCATGTTGCTTCGCTGTCTACTGGTGTTACACACCATTTATTTACTAGACTTGTGGTATCTTTCATCGCTATTTGTACAGTATCTGTTTTTGTGGCATTTGTATCTATTCCTGCGACTGTTAGTACTTGTGGTTTTGTTATATCTAGTTTTGTTATGTAATTAACATTTTCACTACATACCTCATTTTTACATGCTTTTACATAATATGTTGCTTTTTCATCTTTAGATATTGTTATTTTTGCACCTTTGTTATTCATTTGATCTTCTGTTTTTCCATAAAAGTAAGATACTCCATTTTCTGAACCTGAGAATTTTAAAGCAAACGGTTTATTGTGCCACTGATTTGTTGTAATGTTATCACTAGCAGTTATTACTGGATTTTTCATTTTTGTTACTGTTACTCTTACACTTCTTGAAATATCATTATTTACTGTTGCTGTAATATCTACAGTTCCTGGTTTTTTTGCATATATAACTCCTTGTTTTGTTACTGTAGCTATGTCATTATTTGTACTTTTCCATGTTATTTTTTTATTTTTAGCATTATCTGGAGTAACTGTTGCAAGTATTTTTTCACTTTCTCCTTGAACCATTGTAAAATTTGTTTTATCAAGTGTCATTTCTGTTACTACTGAACCATCCTTTGATTCTTCTTCTGAAACTACTACTTGTATTTCTTTTTTTAATTCTCCAGAATATGGTTTGACAGTAATAGTTGTTGTTCCACTTGCTTCTGCAGTAATTAAACCACCCTCACTTACTTTTGCAACATTATAATCAGATGTATCAAATCTTATATTAGATGTTGTTGCATTAGCAGGACTATATCCTACTTTTATTCTTATATTCTCTTTTGGTTTTAGTTGAACTTTTTCTGGTGTTACTGAAAATGATGTCATACTTATATATTCTTCTGTTATATCTACATTTACTGTTATAGTTTTTGCATCTTTTCTAAGTGTTAATATTGCTTTTCCTATATTTATTCCTGTTATTTTACCTTCTTTATCTACTGTTACTATTTCTTCATTACTTGATTCATATGTTATTCCTTTTGAACATTCTTTTTCTCCAAAATCAGTTGTTAGATTATGAGTATAGCCTTTTACAAGTGATATACTTTCTGTAAGTAATAGGTTATTATCAAATGCTGGACATACTACTACTTCTTTCTTTTCTTTTGCCATTTTCTTATTTTTCAGTACTGAATTTATTTCAATAGTAGCTCTTCCTTCTTGAACTGGTATTATTGTATTTAAAACATCTTTTCCTTTTTGTTTTTCTTCTAGGATAGTAACAATATTAGGATCATTTGATTTATATGTTGTTTCTGTTTGTTCAAGATCTTTTTTTCCTTTTGCTATTACTGATATATTTCCAGTTTCTCCCATATATATTACATCTGGTGTAATTACTTCAGCAAAATAAGATGCTTTATCTTTTGAAATATATGCTGATATTAGTAATAAAATCATTAGTATTAAAAATAATATTCCTACTACTACAATAAGTGCTCTTTTATTAATGGTACTTAGATAGTACTTTACTTTTTCTTCTGGTGTTTGATCTATTTTATCTTCGAAAACAACGTTTGAACTATCTATATAATCCATATCTTGATTTACTCCTAAGTTGCTAAAGTCTGAATTTTCTCCATAATCTTGATGGTATATATCATGTTGTTTTTCTTCTTTATTTACTTGGCTTTGTTCTGGTTGTTCTTCTACGGTATAATCAGGCTCTTCTACATTAAAATCACCTTTAGCCATGTTATCACCCCTATTCTATATAAATAATATAATAAATTTCTTAAAAAAGCAATAACTTTTCTTTAATCAATTAATTTAACACTAACTAGTTTAGAAACTCCAGACTCTTGCATAGTAATTCCATATAAAGTATTAGCAAATTCCATTGTTTTCTTTTTATGTGTTATTATTATAAGTTGTGTTTTTCCATTATAACTTTTTAAATAATTACCAAATCTATCTACGTTAGCATCATCAAGTGCTGCTTCTACTTCATCAAATAAACAAAATGGTATGTTTTTAATATTTAGTATTGCAAATAATAAACTAATTGCAGTTAAAGTTTTTTCTCCTCCAGATAAAAGATTAATACTTGATAATTTCTTTCCTGGTGGAGTTACATTTATATTAATTCCTGTTTCTAATAAATCATTTTTATCTGTAAGTTCTAGTTTTGCTACTCCCCCACCAAATAATTTTTTAAATACTTTTTCAAATTCTATTTGTACTTGTTTAAATGCATTTAAGAATTCATCTTTCATGACATCATCTAACTCTTTTATTATTTCTAATAATTTATCTGACGCCTCTTTTAAGTCATTGTTTTGTTTTTGCATAAACTCATATCTTGTATTTATTCTATCATATTCTTCGATTGAAGATGTATTTACTACTCCAATATTTTTTATTATTCTTTTATATTCTAAAACATTTTTTCTTGCTATATCTTCTTCTATTTCTAATATATAGTTTTCTTTTGCTTTTTCATATGTCATTTGATAAGTTTCACTTAATATATTAAGTAAATTATCCATTTTTATACTTGATTTTGTATTTAATATTTCATATTCTTTTAACTTATTTTCTAAGTTTCTAACCGATGCATTATTTAGTCTAAAAGATGCTTCTAATTCATCTATTTTTTCTTCTAATTTTTCTTTTTCTAATAGATTTATCTTTGATTCTTTTTCTGTTTCTTCTTTTATTTGTTTTATATTATAGTATTGTTCCATTACTTTTTCTTGTTGTTTTATAATTGTATTATCTATAAGACCATTTAAGCTTTTTAATTCATTATTTATTTTACCTAATTCTTCTTGTGTTTTATTTAAAGAATCTTTTGCTCCTTTTATTTCTTCTTCTAATACTACTTGATTTTTTGTAATATTAAATATATTATTTTGTACTTTTTCATATTTATTAGTTAATTCTTTTTGGTTAGGTTTTATTAGTTCTAGTTCATTTATTAAAGCTTCTTTTGTATTTATTTGTTTTTGCAGTTCATATTTTTCATTTATTATAGAATTTGTTTTTATTTTACCTCCAGTAATAGAACCTCCGATATTTATAACTTCTCCTCTTAGGGTTATAATTCTATAACGATTATTTATTTTTTTACTTAGTTTATTTGCATTATCTATGTTATCTACTAGTATAACATTTCCAAATATATTTTTTATTATATTTATATATTTATCATTATGTTTTAAAAGATTATCAAATGTATTTATATAACCTTGTTCTAATTTTAATAAATTCATAGTATCTTGATCTATATATCTTGGTTTTATAACATTCAATGGATAAAATGTTGCTCTTCCTAGGTTATTTTCATTTAGATAATTTATTGCTTTTTTGGCATCTTCTGGGGTATTTACTACTACATAATCTTTTGAAGCTCCCATAGCAACCGTAAGTGCTTGTAGGTAATCATTATTTATTTCTATTAAGTTTGATATTGTATTATGTATACCTGATAATTTTGGATTAGATAATACTTTTTTTACGCTTGATGTAGTATTTCCTCCTTGTTCTATATAGTCTGTTAAGTATTTAATTTTATAGCTAATTTCTGATATTTTTTTATTATAATCTGATATTTGTTGTTCTAATTTTGTTTTTTGTTTAGTAATTTCATCTAAATTTATATTATTTTGTTTTAGTTCTTCTTGGATTTTATGCTTATTTTTATTTAAAACTTCTAAACTACTATTTATTGATTTTATTTTATTTGTTAATATAAGACTTTTTTCTTTTAAATTAGTAATATTTTCATGTACTTTTAAGTCATTACTTTCATATTTACTTCTTTCATTTAAGATATTTTTCTCTCCATTTAGTCTTTCTAATTCTTTTGTTAGTTCTATATATTCTTTATTTAATTTTGCTATTTTTTCATTTGTTTTTAATAGTTTATCTTTTTTACTTTCAAGTAATACATCACTATCTCCGGTTGTACTCATTAGTTTTGCTATTTCATTTTGGGTATTTTCTATTTTTGTTTCATTTTGATGATAAGTATTATTTAAGTTTTCTAAATCGTGTACTATTAATGCTATTTCTACTTCACTTAGTTTTTCTTGATATTCTAAGTATTTCAAAGCATCTTCTCTTTGTTTTTTTAAAGGTTCTATTCTTGTTTTTAACTCTTCTAGTATATCATTTATTCTTGTCATATTTTCATTTGTTTTAGATAATTTTTTTAAAGCTTCTTCTTTTCTTTTTTTATATTTTAAAACTCCTGCGGCTTCTTCAAAGATACCTCTTCTTTCATATGGAGTACTATTTATAATGTTTGCTACTTCTCCTTGTGATATGATATTAAATGCATATTTACCTATACCACTATCTAAGAAAAGATCTGCTATATCTTTTAAACGACATTTTTCGTTGTTGATATAGTATTCATTTTCTCCACTTCTATATACTTTTCTTGTTACTTGTATTTCTGTATATGGTACTTTTAAGTAAGAATCACTATTATCAAAAACAAGAGTTACTGATGCTATATTAAGAGGCTTTCTGCTTTTTGAACCTGAAAATATTACATCAGACATATTATTTGAACCTCTTAAAGTTTTTACTGACTGTTCTCCCATAACCCATTTTACTGCATCTACTATATTACTTTTTCCACTTCCATTGGGTCCTACTATACAAGTTATATTATCATCTAAACTTAAATTTATACTATCTGCAAATGATTTAAAACCAGAAGTTCTTATTTCTTTTAAATACATAATATCCACATCCTATATGCTTTAATAAGTAAATTATATCAAAAATTATCGAAAATAAAAAGAACTTGTTTTTGTTCTTTTTATATTTTTTAAGTATTATTTTAAGTTTCTTATTTCTTTTTCAGATAAACCAGTACATTTAGATATAACTTCTACACTTATGTTTTCCCTTAGCATATTTTTTGCTGTTTCTAACTTTTCTTCTGCTCTTCCCTTTTCTTTTCCCTCTGCCAAACCTTTTGCTTTGCCTTCTGCTAAACCTTTTGCTTTTCCCTCTGCCAAGCCCTTTGCTTTGCCTTCTGCTAGTGCTTTTTCTCTTGCTTCATTTTTTAAAGTATTCATTA
>CAZBFY010000050.1:0-7209 GCA_964491445.1 uncultured Mycoplasma sp. | reverse complement strand
ATGGTAAAAGAAAGTTTAATAATGATGTAGTAAAGCAATTAGCAGATTATTACAATATTAAAGTTAGTGATATTGTTGATTAATAAGTAACAGTAGTGATACGAAAATATGAAGGTATACCACCTATAAATATATGTCATTTGTGTCACTAGTAAATTATTGTAAATGTTAACTAACTAGAAAATAAAAATAACAATTGTGAATAGGTCAGTCGCGACTGACCTATTGGAAAGGAAATATTATGTTAGAAGAAAATAATAAAATGGTTAATGAAATAACTAAATTAGTAAATGAAGTAAAATATAATTTATCAAAAGAAATAAATAATAAAATAATTTATGTTTATTGGAATATTGGTAGAATTATTGTTTCAAATGAGAATGAATATAATAATCGATTAGAGTATGGGAAAGAAGTATTAAAAGGACTTTCTAGGGAGTTAACGAAATATTTAGGTAAAGGATATTCTTATACTAATCTTAAATATATGAGAATTTTTTATAAAACTTATCCTGAATTTGAAAAAATAAGTTCCGAATTAACTTGGACTCATTATAACGAGTTAATAATAATAAAAGATGATGCTAAAAGAAATTTTTATGAAAAAGAATGCATTAATTCTCACTGGAGTGTAAGAGAATTACAAAGACAATTAGATACTTCATTATATGAAAGATTATTACTTTCTGATGGTAAACCAAATAAAGAAAAAGTATTAGAATTATCTAAACAAGGACAAGTATTAGCAAAACCAAGTGATTTAATTAAGGAACCTTATGTATTTGAGTTCTTGGGAATAAAAGAGAAAAAACCATTGTTAGAAAAAGATTTAGAGAGTAAATTAATTAAACATATAGAGGATTTTCTATTAGAATTGGGTAAGGGATTTATGTTTGTTGGTAGTCAGCAAAGAATAACCTTAAATAATACAAATTATTATGTAGATATGGTTTTCTATAATAAATTTTTAAAATCATATGTTCTAATAGATTTAAAAATGAATAATTTAAAAGCAGAAAATTTAGGGCAAATGAACTTATACTTAAATTACTATGAACAAGTAGTAAATGATGAATATGATAATAAACCTATTGGAATTATATTATGTACTGAAAAAGATAATGTAATGATGGAATTTGCATTAAATGGTATTTCAAATAATTTATTTACTTCAACATACACATATTATATTCCTGATAAAGAACAATTAATAAATGAAGTAGAAAAAGTATTAAAAGATAATGAAGAATAGTTAAAACTAAATTAGTAGTGAAATGAAAGTGATAAAGGTGGCAAATAAAAATGAAGGCTTAAGAAAGGCTAGCAAAGCAAAAAAAGATGAATTTTATATATAATTATCTGATATAGAAAAGGAATTAAACAGTTATAGAAAAGAGTTTAAAGATAAAATAGTATTTTGTAACTGTGATGACTCATGTGGAGGAGATTAAAAAATCTTTTTTATGCATAACTATTAGCCACCTTCCATTTAGAAGTTGGCAAGTACTAAAGCAGTAAGGTTTCCTATAAAAATTATACTATATAAACTTTTACATAACAAGTACTCAAGCAGAAAAATTTATAAAAACAAATTTAAAGTCTGATTATAGTTTATTAGATTCTTTCATTAGTGATAAATAAAACATAAGTAAATTTGTTTGATCTTAGACAAAAAAGACAAATGTATTTTGTAAAAATGACATATTGTAAATTTTATATTAAAATAATAGAAAATAATTTCATTTTATGATATAATTTATACGCTTAGTTATTGTTAAGGAAAGGAGAAAATATGAGTAAAATAAAAATATTTGCCCTTGGGGGGCTTAATGAAAATGGAAAGAATATGTATGTTGTTAATGTTGATGAAAATATATTTGTGTTTGATGCTGGGCTTAAGTATCCTACTGCAAATATGCTTGGGGTTGATTATATAATTCCTAAGTTTGATTATTTACTTGAAAATAAGAAGAAGATAAGAGGTATTTTTTTAACGCATGCTCATGATGGTAATATTGGTGCTATGCCGGATATTATGAAAGATTTACCGGATGTTCCTGTTTATGCTACTAAGTTTACTATGACTGTTTTGAAGATGGAACTTGAGAAGTATAATATTGAAGCTAATAATTTAAGGGAAATTAGACCTCATTCTAAACTTGATATTGCAGGTTTTTCTATATTTCCTATTACTGTTACGCATTCGATTCCAGAGACTGTTGCATTTGTTCTTTATACTGATGATGGTGCGATAGTGTATGCTACTGATTTTGTGTTTGATTCTGCTATGCTTGGAGCTTATAAGACTGATATAGGAAAACTAGCTTATGTTGGTAAACAAGGTGTTTTATGTCTTATGGCTGAATCTAGTTATGCTTATAGAGAAGGACATACTAGTCCTAAACATAGAATTTCTAAAGAAGTCTGGGACTTACTCAATCAAACTGATGATAGAATAATAATTAGTATTTTTCCTGAACATGTATATCGTATTCAAGAAATATTTGATGAAGTAGCTAGAACTAATAGAAAAATTGTTTTAATGGGTAGAAAATTACAAAGATTAGTTAATTATTCTAGAGAGTTTAATTATTTACATTATGATGATAAGTTAATTGGTGATTTATCTAATGTTAATGATAAGGATGTTGTTATACTGACTTCTGATGACAAGGAGAAATCTTTTGCTTCGCTTGAGAAGATAATAAGTAGATATGACAAGTATATTGTGTTAAAAGAGGGAGATACTGTATTTATTGCAGAACCTATTTATCCTGGTAATGAAAAGAAAGTTGCTAAGATTATGGATGATTTATCTAGACTTGATGTAGAAGTTGTTACTTTGCCTTTTAAATCTCATGTTCTTCATCATCCATCTAGTGAAGATTTAATGCAAATGATAAATTTAATGAATCCTAAGTATTATTTTCCTATCAAAGGTGAATATCGTTATCAATATATGAATGCTTCGGTTGCAGAACAAGCTGGGGTTAAGCCTAATAATATTTTACTAAAATTAAATGGTGAAGTTATTAATTTTGTAAATGGTAAACTTATTGATAAACCTGAACGTATTGATGCTGATGACATTTTAATTGATGGTAATAGTTCTGATGATATTGGTGATTTAGTTCTTAAAGATAGGGAATTATTATCTAAGAATGGTATAGTAATTGTAAGTGCTACGATAGATAAAAAAACAAAAAAAATAGTAGCAGATCCTCAGATATTAACTAGAGGCTTTATATATGTTAAAGATAATCTAGATATAGTTACAAAGACTGAAGAAATATCTAAAGAGGTAATTGAGGAATGTATACATGGTAAAAAAGTTGATTTTACTGGTATAAAAGTTAAAATAAGAGAAAGATTAAGTGCTTATTTTAATGAAGAAACAGGATCAGTTCCTATGATTATTACTGTTATTCTTGAAATATAATGTTTAAAATGACTACTAAGTAGTTGTTTTTTTAAGGGATAAAGTTTTCTATTATTTTATTAATTTAAAGCATTTAATAAAGAGGCTCTAGTTTAGGGCCTCTTTATATATATTTTCATCAAATTTATGTTGTGTTACTTTTAACTTTTTTAGTTCATCATTATCTATTAATAAGAATATATCTTCTAGTTTTTGAACTCCTGTTTGGGTAACTGGATCATCCCATGTTAAGTCTAAATGTAACCATTTATCATTTATTTTTACTAAGTTCCATACGTGATTATCACTTGCTATTTTATAGTTATCTAAACTAAACTCATATAGGAATAACGCTGTAGCATCAGCATAAGCACTACATAGTCCTACTTTATCTATTAATATATCATTTGCTTTGTTATATGTTTTATCTGGATATTTTTTTCTTATTTTATCCGTAGCATATTTACTATTATTTATTATATAGTTATGAATTGTTTCTACTTTCTTCTTATCTGACATTTTGTTATTTATTTTTTTATTCATAATACTTTGTACTTTGTTATTTAGTATTTCTATGTCTTCTTCTGTATAAACTTTATTAATAACTAAGTCTATTTGACCATATTCATCATAAGATGCATTTATTGTTTCAAAAGAGTTATATGGATGTACAAAATTATTAATATTTGATAATAAGTTTTTATCTTGTACTAATTCTACTACATCTTTTGTACAATTTTTATAGTTATTATCACAGTAAAAAGTAAATTTATTAGTACCACTATTTATTACTGTATAGAATATGTTTAATAGATGATTTTTATCTTTTGCTATAAAGTCATTAGTATTTTGTATATATGAATAGTTATTTTCTTTATAATATTTATTCTTATTTAGTTTTATATCATCTTTTACTTTTAAGATATTATCTTTATAAAAAACATATATTTCATCTTGATAGTTATTTCCTATGTAATAGAAGCCACTTACTATTATTAAAGTAATAGCTAAAAAAATTATAACTTTTTTCAAATTTATCACCAACTACATTTTAACAAAAAAATATAAAGTAATCAATAAAATATTACTTTATATTATTAACAGTTTTTGTAAGTTTTGATTTATCTCTAGCAGCTTTATTTTTATGAACTAAACCACTTTTAACAGCTTTATCAATTTTTTTATTAGCTATTTTTAAGTTTTCTTCTGCTAGTTTTGTGTCACCTTGTTTTGATGCTAATTTAACTTTTTTAATAGCAGTTCTCATACTTGCTATTTTATCTTTATTTCTTTCTTTTTTTATTTCATCTGTTTTTACTCTTTTTTTAGCACTTTTTATATTTGGCATTTTTTCACCTCACTTTTTTAACACTTTAAATTTTAACAAATATATAGTAAAAAAGCAAATAAAATCGTTAATTTTCTATATTTTTTTGTAAATAGTATTATTTTTATATAAAAAAACATACTAATATTGGTGATATTATGAGAGAAATTGATTTATCTAAGTATCAAATAAGAACTGATTTAGTAGCAGATCTTGTTGAGGATAATTTTAAATATGAAGATAGGTATTCTTATAAGGATATAAGTATTAGTAATATTAATTTAGATAAGGAAAGTGCAAAGTCTTTGGATAGAAAAGAGGGTCTTTATACTACTATATTTTTTAATGATATAACTGATACTGATAGTTATAATAATGTACTTAAAGTTATGGAAGATGAGCTTATTAAAATAATGAATAAAAGTGGTATAAAAAGTAGTTATTCTTGTATGATAATTGGTCTTGGTAATGAAAAAAGTACTGCCGATGAGCTTGGAGTTAGTAGTGCTAAAAAGGTTATTGTAACTAAACATATTTATACTTTAGTGGGTTCTTTAGAGGATGGTTATAGAATTAGTATGTGTTTGATACCGGGTGTAATGGGTGTTACAGGGATAGAGACTAGTGATATAATATCTGCGGTTGTGGAAAAAGAAAAACCAGATTTCTTAATAACGATAGATGCTCTTGCTAGTGATTCTATTGACAGGCTTTTAAAAACTATACAAATAACTAATACTGGTATTAATCCCGGTAGTGGTATTGGTAATAATAGAAAAGAGATATCTAGTGATATATATAATATTCCTGTAATAGCAGTAGGAGTCCCTACGGTTGTTAATGCCTCTACTATTGTTAATGATACTTTAAATTTTATGAAGAAACATTTTAGTTATAATATAAGGAATAAAGATAGTTTGGTGGATAAGTTAATACCTAGTAGCAAGATAAATTATTTAAAAAATAATAGTTATACGTTATCTAAAGAGGAGTCTACTTACTTTTTAGGAGCTCTTGGTAATTTGTCTAATAGTGAAAAAAGACTTCTTATCAATGATGTTTTAACCCCTATTGGATATAATTTAATGGTAACTCCGAAAGAGATAGATTTTTTAGTTTCTAAACTGACTGATTTAATAAGTACTGCGATTAATAATAGTATTCATAATATATCGACAAAAAAAGAGTAGTAAATGGTATATACTTGTGCTGGTGATAGGTATGAGTAGATTTAGAATTCTTTTTTGTCTTTTTTTATTTGTAGTTTCTTTGTTTTATGTTGTTGATAGTTTTAAGAGTGTTGATATTGTTGATTTTATACTTAGTGATAATAAACAAAGTTTAACTTTTAAGGCTTTAAGTAATAGTGATATTTCTTTAGAGGATTCCTTTAATGATAAGAGTAGTAGTGTTGATGTTATGATTAGTAATAATAGTAATAAGAAAAGTATAAGTAAGGAACCTTTGGTATATATATATAATACTCATCAAACTGAGGAGTATGGTGGTAATGTTTATAATATAACTCCTAGTGTTAGAACTGTTAGTGATATTTTAAAAGATGAGCTTGAGGTGTTAAATATAAATTCTGTAGTAGAAGATAGATCAGTTACTAAGGAAGTAAAGAAAAGGGGACTTGATTATTCTGGTACTTATACTGTTAGTTTAGAGTATTTAAAGGATAAGAAGAAGAAGTATCCCTCTTTGGAGTATTTTTTTGATATGCATAGAGATTCTATAACAGGAGATTCTGCTAGAGTTGTTATTGATGGTAAGAAGTATGCTACTATGATGTTTTTAGTGGGTACTAAGAATTCTAATTATAAGAAGAATGTTAAGAATATAAAGATAATGGAGGGATATTTGAATAAGTATTATAAAGGTTTAGTTAGAGATACTTATTATCAAAGTCATAGTAGTTTTTATCAGGATTATAGCGATAAGATGTTTTTGGTAGAACTTGGAGGGCCTGATAATACTTTGGAGGAAATTTACAATACTAGTGTTGCTCTTTCTAAAGCTATTAAATATTATGTGGAGGAATCTTATGAGAAATAGAGTTTTTATAGTCATTTTTTTATCTTTCTTTGTGTTTTATATTATTTTATTACTTGCAGAGTCTCAAGGGTATTATAGAAATAGAAATGAAAAAGCAAAGATTTTAACAGAGAAACAAATAAAGAACTTTGAGAAAGATATTAGTGATGGTAAAGATATTGATATAAAGAAGTATGTTTTGTATGAAGATAAGAATTATAGGAATAAGGCTAGTTCTAATGTGTATAAAGCTTCTTTAAAGCTTGAGAGTATAGTAGATGGTACTATAAAGTATATTTTTAGTGGAGCTTCTAGTATGGTAAAAGATTAAATAATTAAAAAATGGTGTTTTTATGTTTATTGTAAGTTATAATAAATTTTTTTAAAAACTTTGAAATTAGACATTTCAGAGTTTTTTATATGGTCA
>CAZBFY010000049.1:0-7355 GCA_964491445.1 uncultured Mycoplasma sp. | reverse complement strand
CTACAATATACGAAAAATCTATTTATATGAATTATCCTAATAGTACTATAAAATCAAAAAGTGAGAGAATGTTTGAATATTTCTGCGAAAATAATGAGAATATAAAGTGGTTTTATAAAAATGGAGAATTATCTAATGATTATTTTTCAATAGTATACATTGATGCAGTAAATCATAAATGGCACTTTTACCCTGATTTTATTGTTTGCGATAAAGATAATAAAATTTGGATTATTGAAACTAAAGGTGGAGAAAGTACAACTGGTGAATCCAAAAATATAGATATTAAAGTTGAAAATAAATTTGAGGCACTTAAAGAATATGCCAAAAAGCATAATGTAAACTTTGGATTTGTAAGAGATTATGAGCAAAATGATTCACTTTACCTATGTAATACTGAATATACAGAAAATATGGAAAATGATAACTGGATATTACTGAAAAATATTTTTAAAAAATAGATTTAAAACAAATAACAATTAAATTCATTTAATACATAATAAATAATCTTAAAACTTAGTAATTATTCTCTAAGTTTTTTATTAAAACAAAGAAATGACATATTACCCTATTCATGATATAATATTTAAAGAAACAAGGAGGCCTATCATGAGTCTAAAAGAATTAAAAAAACAAATAACAAAAGAAATGTTCCTATCAAAAGAAGTATTCATCGTAGCACACCAAGACATAGATCTAGACGCATTCGCATCAATGGCAGGATTCACCCTAATAGCAAAAAAATACAAAACAAAAGCATACATCATAATAGATGACAAAAAAATAGAACCCGCTACCAAAGAAGCAATGGATACAATAAAAACAAAACTAAATATCATAACATCAAAAAAAGCAAAAGAACTAATAACAAAAAAATCAATTTTATACATATTAGATACAAACAAACCAAAACTAACAAGCTGTGAAAATCTACTAGAAAACTTTAAAACAGTAACAGTAATAGATCATCACACAAAAAGTACAGAAACATTAAAATCAAAAAACGTATACATAGACGAAAAAGCAACCTCAACATGCGAAATAGTAGCAAATCTACTAAACAAACTAAGAGTAAAAGTCCCAAAACAATACGCAACAGTAATGCTCGGAGGAATAGCACTAGACACAAACAACTTCATGTATAAAATGACAAGAAAATCATTCCTATATTGCTATTATTTAGCAACAAAAGGAGCAGACGTCGAAGAAGCCCAAAGATATCTAAAACAAGATCTAGAAGAATACGTAAACAGATCAAAAATGGTAGGTAATACAAAAATTGATGGAGAAACAGCAATAGCAACAGGACAAAAAGGAAAAATATACACAAGACAAGAACTAGCAAAAACAGCAGACCTCCTATTACAATTCAAAGGAATAAAAACATCATTTGCCATAGGATACCTAGAAAAAAATAAAGTAGGAATAAGCACAAGATCAATAAAAAAATTAAACGCCGGAAAACTAATGGAACAATTCGGAGGCGGAGGCAATAAAACAGAAGCCGCCGCAGTAGTAGAAAACATAAGTATAAAAAAAATAGAAGAACAAATAAAAGAAAAAATAAAATAAGGAGGAACTCATGAAAGTAATCTTTATAAAAGACCTAAAAAACCAAGGTAAAAAAGGAGAAATAAAAGAAGTAAAAGACGGTTATGCAAAAAACTTCCTAATTAAAAACGGATACGCAATAAAAGAAACAAAAGAAAGCCTAAAAATATTAGAAAGAGAAAACAAAGAAGCACAAAAACAAGATGATAAAAACAAACAACAAGCACAAGAAATAAAGAAAAATCTAGAAAAAGAAAAAATAACATTCAAAGTAAAAACAGGACAAAACGATAAAGTGTTTGGAAGTATTTCTACAAAACAAATAAAAGAAAAACTAGATACAAAATACAACATAGATAAAAAACAAATAATAATAAATAATCCAATAACAACCCTAGGATTTCATGAAGTAGAAATACATCTATACAAAGATATAAAAGCAAAAATAAAAATAGAATTAATAAAGTAGGTGTCGTAACTTGAAAAAAGAAATACCAAACAATGTAGAAGCAGAACAATCAGTACTAGGAGCCATGTTACTATCAAAATATGCATTAGAAAAAGCAGTAGAATCTCTAACAACAGATAGCTTCTTTTTAGATAAACACGCCAAAATATTTGGTGCATTAAAAAACTTACAAACAAAAAAAGTAGCAATAGACATAACAACTCTAACAACAGAATTAAAAGATGAAAACATCCTAAATGAAGTCGGAGGAGTAGAATACATCTCAGAAATATTAGATAATACCCCAACTGCAGCCAACATAGACCACTACATAAAAATAGTAGAAGATAAAAGCATACTAAGAAACCTAATCGAAGAAGCAACCCAAATAGCAACCCTAGGATACACAAACGAATTAGGAATAAACGAAACACTTGATAAAGCAGAAAGCAAAATACTAAACGTAGTAAAAAACAGAAAATCAAGTGACATAAAACAAATGCCAGAAGTCCTAACAGAATTTCAAGAAAACCTAGAAAAACTAGCAAATAATAAAGGAAAAATAAGCGGAATGCCATCAGGATTCTATGATTTAGACAATCTAACAGACGGTTTCCATAAAAACGAACTAGTAATTCTAGCAGCCCGTCCAGCCATGGGTAAAACAGCACTAGCACTAAACATAGCAACCAACATAGCACTAAAATCAAAAAAATCAGTAATAATATTTACCCTAGAAATGAGAGCAGAACAACTAGTATCACGTATGATTTCATCACTAGGACAAGTAGATGCAAAAAAACTACAAAACGGTTCATTAGATAGCAAAGACTGGCAAAGAGTAAATGAAGCAATGAGCCAGCTATCAGAAACAAACATATATATAGATGACTCACCAGGAGTAACCATCGGAGACATAAAAGCAAAATCAAGAAGAATAGCAAGTCAAGATGAAAACCTAGGAATAATACTAATCGATTACTTAACCCTAATAGGAAGCATGGGAAAATATGCCGGTAACAGACAACAAGAAGTATCAGAAATATCAAGAGCCCTAAAAACCCTAGCCTTAGAACTCCAAATACCAGTAGTTACTCTAGCACAATTATCAAGAACACCAGAACTAAGAGAAAACAAAAGACCAGTACTAAGCGACCTAAGAGAATCAGGGTCAATAGAACAAGATGCCGACATAGTAGCATTCATCTACAGAGACGACTATTACAACGAAAACTCAAAAATAGATGACAATATGAGTAAAACAGAAATAATAGTAAGAAAAAACAGAAGTGGTAAAATAGGAACCGCAGAAGTCCTATTCAAAAAAAATACCCTATCATTCATGAATTACAAAAACACAGAAGAAAAAAAAGAGGTGAAAAAAGTTGAATAAAACAATTTCCATATTCTTAAGCCTACTAGCCTTCGCAATAAGTATAATAGCAATAATACTAGAAAGTACATCCTATGTATATTACGAAGCCCAAAACGTATACAGAGTCTACCTAAATGGAAAATCACTAGGAATAATAGAAAGCAAAGAAGAACTAGAAGAATACGTAAACAAAGAACAAGCAACATTAAAACAAAAATATAACGTAGATAACGTATACATACCACAAGGACTAAAAATAACACAAGAAACAACATACAACGAACAAACAAAAACAGCACAAGAAATATATAACCAAATATCAAACGAAGAAGACTTCACAATAAACGGATACACAATTACAATAACAGACCTAAAAGAATCAGAAAAAGATGAAAAAGGCGAAACAAATACCCAAAAAATAAAAGAATATCTATATATACTAGATGACAAAATACTAAGTGAAGCTGTAAACGAAGTAGTAAAATCATTCGTAAACGATCAAGAATACGAAGACTATCTAAATGAAATAAAAAAAGATAAAAACACAGTAGGAGAATCAATAGAAAACGTCTATGTAAAAGAACAAATATCAATAAAAAAAGGAAGAATACCCGCAAACGGACAAATATATCAAACAAAACAAGAACTAGCAAAATACCTACTATTCGGAACAAACGATAAAAACAAAACATACAAAGTAAAAGACGGAGACAGTGTAAAATCAATATCAAATCAAAACAAAATGTCTCCAGAAGAATTCCTAATAGCAAATCAAGATATAACAGATGAAAATGCATTATTATACAAAGGCCAAGAAGTAGTAATAAGCTACATAAACCCAAGAATAACCATAGTAGAAGAAACCCACTCAGTAAAAAAAGAAAAAGTAAGATACAAAACAATAGAAAAAACAGACGATAACTTAATGCCAGGTCACTACGAAGTCATTCAAAAAGGTAAAAAAGGAACTAGTAAAATAACAAGAAAAATCAAAAAACAAAACGGAAAAATAACAGAAGCCCTAATAGTATCAACAGAAGTCCTATCAGAACCAATAAACAAAATAGTAAAAACAGGAAGCAGTGTCGACTGGGCTTGGCCAACAGTAAGTAACTATACAATAACAGAAAGATTTGGATACGTACTACGTAGTGATATAGGAGAATCAGTAGCAAGAAGCCATGACGGAATAGATATAGCAGGACTAGGATGCGGAACTCCAATATATGCAGCAAACTCAGGAACAGTAATTCAAGCAGGATGGAATTCTGGACTTGGACAAAGCATACAAATAAGCCACGGAAAAGGAATAGTCTCAGTATATGCTCACCTTAATAGCATTTACGTATCAACAGGACAAAACATAAAAAAAGGACAAAGAATCGGAGCAATGGGTAACACAGGATACTCATTCGGATGCCACTTACACTTCCAATTAGAAAAAAACGGTATCCTATTCGACCCAATGTCACTATACTAAAATGAAAATAACAATATTAGCAAGTGGTTCAAAAGGTAATTCAACCCTAATAGAAACAAAAACAAAAAACATACTAATAGACGTTGGATTACCCCTAAAAAATCTAGAAACAAGACTAGAAAGAAGTATGCCAAAAATAGACATCCTAATAATAACCCATACCCACACAGATCACATAAAAGGAATAAAATCACTACTAAAAAAACAAAAACCAACTATTTACACCCTAGAAAACAACCTAGAAGAAAAAATAGAAAACCCAAGCCTAATAACACACGAAAAAACATATCAAGAAAACAACATAACAATAAACCTGTTTGAATTATCACACGACGTACCATGCCTAGGAATATATCTAAAAGAAGAAGAAAACGAACTAATATATATAACAGACACAGGATATATCAAAGAAAAACTACTAAAAGAATATAAAAACAAAACAATATACATAATAGAAAGCAACTACGAAGAAGAAATGTTAATAAACGGTAAATATCCATTTCACCTACAACAAAGAATAAGAAGCGACAAAGGCCACATATCAAACGACGATACATGCAGATACTTAAAAAAACTAATCGGAGCAAACACAAAATACATATGCTTAGCACACCTAAGCGAAGAAAACAATAAACCAGAAATAGCAAAAGAAAAAGTAACAAACACAATAAATAATCTAAACACAAAACCAAATAAAATAATAATATGTAGCCAAACAGAAAAAAAAGAAATAATAATATGAGGTAAATATGATAAAAATAATATGTCTAGGAAAAATCAAAGAAAAATACCTACAAGAAGCAATAAAAGAATATCAAAAAAGATTAACAAAATATACAAAACTAGAAATAATAGAACTCAAAGATGAACAAGACAAAAACAAAAAACAGGCACTACAACAAGAAAAAGAACAAATAAAAAAACACATAAAAGAAACAGATAACATAGTAATACTAGATATAAAAGGAAAACAATATACAAGTGAAGAACTATCAACATTCATCAACAAAGAAATAACTTATAATAACAACATAACCTTTATAATAGGATCATCAAACGGATTAGATGAAGAAATACAAAACATAACAACAAAAAAAATATCATTCTCTCCCCTAACATTTCCTCATCAATTATTTAGAGTA
Organism: uncultured Mycoplasma sp.; assembly: GCA_964491445.1. Classification (GTDB taxonomy): domain Bacteria; phylum Bacillota_I; class Bacilli_A; order RF39; family UBA660; genus UMGS1449. Next base: position 1,359 of record CAZBFY010000049.1, on the reverse strand, counting down.
CTACTTCTAGAACAAATTTATAGAAGCTTCAAAATAATAAATAACGAAACATATCATAAATAAAAAGGAGGACAAATGATAACAGAAAAATGGGATAAAATACTAGAAGAAGAATACAAAAAAGAATACTTTATAAATCTATTAAAAAAACTACAAATAGAGTACAGAACAAAAACAATATACCCACCAAAACACGAAGTATTTAAAGCAATGAGACTAACAGACTACGACAATATAAAAGTAGTAATACTAGGACAAGATCCATACCATGGAGCAGGAGAAGCCGAAGGACTATCATTCTCTGTAAAAGACGGAATAAGAAAACCACCATCACTAAAAAATATCTTCAAAGAACTAGAAAACGACCTAGGCTACAAAGAACCAGAATCAGGCTCACTAATAAAATGGGCAAAAGAAGGGGTATTACTACTAAACGCCATGCTAACAGTAGAAAAAGATAAACCCCTATCACATAAACAACTAGGATGGGAAAAATTTACAGACGAAGTAATAAAACAAATCAACAAAAAACAAACCCCAGTAGTATTCATCCTATGGGGAGCATACGCAAGAAGCAAAAAAGTATACATAACAAACAAAATACACTACATAATAGAATCTCCTCACCCATCCCCATTCTCAGCAAGAAACGGCTTCTTCGGAAGCAAACCATTCTCAAAAACAAACAACTTTTTAATATCAAAAAAAATTAGTCCAGTTAATTTCAAACTAGACTAATTTTTAAATATCTCATACTCCTCAAGCTTCCTAATCTTAAAAGACTTATAATCTCCAAACTTAAGAACCCTAAACAACTTATTAAAATACCTCTTAAGAAAAATCTCATTATAATTTAAAACATTAGCATTATAAAAATCCTTAAGCCCATCAAGCCCCTCTTCTAAAACATTAAGTTCTCTTACTTTATCACTAAGCTTCTTAATCTTCTTATCCTTAACATACTTATTAATATCAAAACTAACCTTAAACAAAGCATCCTCTTTCTCATAAATAGAAAAATCATCCCTATACTCAAACCTAGACTTAATCTTCTTATCATTAATTTCCTTAAGAAGAGCATTAACAAGCTCAAGTTTCTTATCCAAAACATCATTTATACTACAACTAGCAATTTCAATAGAACTACTAATATCTTTAAGCTTAACATACTTAAAAAACAAGTATCCAATCAAAATAACTAATAACAAAAATATTGCTCCTAAAACATAAATCATAAAATCACCTATCTTCAAAAAATAATTATAGCACAAAAAAAAGAACTTTAAAATAAAATTCCCGACTTTTTCAGGACAAAATAATGAAAAGATTTAAAAATACTTAATGAAGCCAATAACTATA
>CAZBFY010000048.1:0-7373 GCA_964491445.1 uncultured Mycoplasma sp. | reverse complement strand
TAAATAAATGTGATATGGTAGATGATCCAGAATTACTAGAATTAGTAGAAATGGAAGTTAGAGATCTATTAACTGAATATGGATATGAAGGAGATGACACTCCAATTATCTGTGGTTCAGCATTAAAAGCACTTGAAGGAGATGCTGAATACGTAGAAAAAGTTAAAGAACTTATGAGTGCAGTTGATGAATGGATTCCAACTCCAGAACGTGATACTGACAAACCATTCTTAATGAGTATTGAAGATGTATTCACAATCACTGGACGTGGAACAGTTGTTACTGGACGTGTTGAGCGTGGACAATTAAAACTAAACGACGAAGTTGAAATCGTTGGAATCAAACCAACAAAGAAAACAGTTGTTACAGGAATCGAAATGTTTAAGAAAACATTAGACTATGCAGAAGCAGGAGATAACGCTGGAGTACTTCTACGTGGAATCTCAAGAGAAGAAGTAGAACGTGGACAAGTTCTTGCAAAACCAGGTTCTGTTACTCCTCATAAAAAATTCACTGCAGAAGTATATGTATTATCAAAAGAAGAAGGCGGAAGACATACTCCATTCTTCGCAAACTACAGACCACAATTCTACTTCAGAACAACAGATGTTACTGGTGTAATCGAATTACCAGCAGGTGTTGAAATGGTTATGCCTGGAGACAATGTTAACATGACTGTAGAACTAATTCATCCAATCGCAATCGAAAAAGGAACACAATTCTCAATTCGTGAAGGTGGAAGAACAGTTGGAGCAGGTGTAGTTTCAGAAATTATTGAATAATAAAATCAAAGAGACTATCAAAAAAATTAACTACTTAATTTTTAGATAGCCTCTTTTTCATACAAAAAAACACTTGCATATATATACCTGCAAGGTTATAATATAAAAAAAGAGGTTTTGGGATGTATATTATTAAATCTAAAAATTATCAAAAAAGCTATAAAAAGAAAATTCTAGATAAACATTTAGAAAAAGAAAAAACAAGAATAAATCACATCGAAAACCTTCTGTTGGCTTCAGAAAACCTACATACTGTACTACAAAGCCCATATAAAAATGTTTATCACATAGAACAAAAAAAGAATAATTTAAAAGAACTTTATACAGCAAGAATAAATGATAAACTAAGATTGATAATGAAACCATCTGGGAATTATCCATATAATTTAATTCCATCTTCTTCATCTTCTTCATCGTTCAGAATGAAACCATCTGGGAATTATCCATATAATTTAATAGAAGTAGAAGAAATAGAATTTATACAAATAGATGACAAACACTATAAGGAGGGATAAAATGTACGGATTTGGAAGTATGTTAAGAGATTATTTAGAATTTTACAAAATATCACAAACAGAATTTGCAGAAAGACTTGGAGTATCAACAAAGCATATTAATAAAATAATAAATGATCAAGCAGACATATCTATAGAATTAATGTTAGCCATAAGTTTAATAACAGATATAGATCCTAATTTAATCCTAAAATTAGAAAATCAAAAAAAAGTTTACAATTATATGCTAAAAAAATTTAAAAACGAACAAAAAATAAAAGAATTCTTAAATAGTTTTTATATAAAAGAAATGATCGAATTAAAATGGTTCAAACCCAAAAATATAACATCTTATGTTCAAACATCAATCGATCTACTAGAATATTTAAAACTAAAAGATTTTGATGTATTAGATAAATACATAGAAAAAAAAGTCCTATACAAAAAGAAAGATGATGCAAATTCCAAAAAAGTATTTCTTTGGATAAAAAGATGCGACTCACTTATAAAAAATAAAGAAATTCCCTTATATAACAAAAATAATTTACCTTTATTACTAGAAGAATTAAAAACAGAAAGAAACAAACCATTTAACGAAAAAAATATAATAGAAATATTTAATAAATATGGAATATATCTAGTAATAGAAGAAGCTCTTAAAGGAACTAAAATACGTGGATGTATGATGGTAAAAGAAAATAACCCAACAATATACATGACAAAATACTTTAAAGAAAAATCATCATTTTACTTCACCTTATATCATGAATTAGCACACGTTAAAACAGATTACAATAAAGCCAAAAATAAAATAATAGTATATGATAATAATTTAAAAGAAGAAGAGAAACAAAGAGACAAATTTGCCTTAAACTGCATGATTGAAGAAAAAATATGGAAACAAATAATAGAAAATCCCGAAAAAAAAGAAAAGTTATGTAAAGAAAACAAAATACCTTTATGCTTTTTATATACTCGCCTAGCATACGAAAAATTAATAAGTTATAAGAGTAAAGAATATCTAAGTAATCGTGAAAAAATATAAACAAATTAATAAAAATAATTAATATCTCAAATACTGCTAAACAAAAAAATATACTTATTAACAAAATTGTTAATAACTAAACAAAAAGCAAACAAAAAAATGTATCAAAGCATCAATAATTAAAACATAAACACCAAAACAAACAACAAATCAACAAAAACTGTTAATAACCATTTGCTTTTACCAAAGTATTGTGCTAAAATACATATAGCAATTAACAAGGAGGTTTACAAGTGGAAATAATACAAATTATCTTACTAGTAATATGTGCAGTATTAATAACACTAGTACTGCTTCAAAGTAGTAAATCTGGAGACATGGGAAATATTATGTCCGGAGGAACAAGCGACCTATTCAAAAATAGAAAAGAACGTGGTTCTGAATTAGTAATGAGCAGATTAACATTAATCTTAGGACTAAGCTTCGTAGTAATATGCCTAATAATCTCATTTATTTAACAAAAGATGTTCATAAGAATATCTTTTTTTTTAATATTATGCTATTATAAAAACAGGTGATTTACATGGAAGAAAGAATATTAGAAATATTAAAAGTAACAAGAAACAATGGATTAACAAAACAAGAAGTATACAAAAAACTAGCATACACAAATCTTTCATTTCAAGACTTTGAAGAAGTATTTGAAAATTTACAAGAAAACCAAAAAATATATCAAACAGGAAAAGATAGATACACATTAAATCCATTCAAAGAAGCAGAAATACAAATAACACGAAAAGGAAAAATCTTAGCCATAACAGAAGACGAAACATATGAAATAACAGAAGATCAATTTAGTTGCTTAACTGGAGATATAGTAAAAATAAGAGTAACAGACTTTAGCCAAAAAAAAGCAACAATAAAAGAAGTACTAACACGAAAAGGAACTCCGGCAGAAGTCAAAATAGAAAATGGTAAAAAATATGCTCTAGTAAGAAACAAAGAAAAAACAATAAAATATGAACTAAAAACAGAAGAAAACCTAGTAGAGGGAATAATAATAGGAATAAAACTAGAAAAAAACAGAAAAGACAAACAACCAGTAGCAACCCTAGATAGAGTATTTGGACATAAAAACAAACCAAGAATAGACGAAGAAATGATATTATACGAAAACAACTTTAGTTACGAATGGCCAAAAGAAGTACTAGAAGAATTAAAATACATACCAAGCGAAGTATCAGAAAAAGATAAAATAGGAAGAAAAGACCTAAGATACAAAGAAATATTTACAATAGATGGCGATGATACAAAAGATATAGATGATGCAATAAGCTTAGAAAAATTAGAAAATGGTAACTATTTACTAGGAGTACACATCGCAGACGTAACACATTATGTAAAAGAAAACAGTGCAATAGATAAAGAAGCATACAAAAGAGCAACAAGTGTATATATGAATACAGTAGTAAATCCAATGTACCCAGTAGAATTATCAAATGGAATATGTTCACTAAACCCAGAAACAGATAGATTAGCAATAACAACAGAAATGGAAATCTCTCCAAACGGAAAACTAGTAAATTACGACATATTTGAAAGTACAATTCATTCAAGAAAACAAATGACATATAAAAATGTAAACAAAATACTGAATAATGAAGAAGTACCAGAAGACTACAAACCATATGAAAAAACACTAAAAGAAATGTATGAACTATCTAAAATACTAAAAAAGAAAAGACAAACCAGAGGATACCAAGAATTTCAAACATCAGAAATGAAAGTAAACACAGACAACAAAGGAACACCAACAGAAATAATAAAAAGAGAAGATGGAAAAGGACAAAAATTAATAGAAATGTTCATGCTACAAGCAAACGAAGCAGTAGCAACTCATATCTATAATATGAATATACCTTTTATATATAGAGTACACGATAAACCAAATGAAGAAAAACTAAAAAAAGTAACAGAAATAATAAGAAACTATGGAGAAAACTTTAAAACAAAAGGAAAACTATTAAGCCCAAAATATATATCAAGTTTACTAGAAGACCTAAAAGAAACACAAAAATATGAAACATACTGCAACCTAATCTTAAGAAGTCTAGCAAAAGCAACATATGAATCATACAACATAGGACACTTCAGTGTTGGAATAGAAAGCGATAAAAGAGAGGCCTATACACATTTCACATCTCCAATAAGAAGATATCCAGATACAACAGTCCATAGAGTATTAAAAATGACATTTAAAATGGAAACAGAAAAACTATATTCAAACGAACATAAAAACAAAATGGCAACAATAGCAAAACATTCAAGTATCCAAGAACAAAACGCAGACAAATGCGAAAGAGAATCAAATAAAATGAAAACAGCAGAATACATGGAAAACTATCTAAAAACTCATCAAGACGAAACATATAAAGGAATAATAACAGGATTCACACAAGCAGGAATGTACGTTCAACTACCAAATCTAATCGAAGGACGAGTAGGATACGACACAATGGATGACTATTATAACTATGATGAAGAAAACGAATTACTAATCGGAGAAAAAACAGGAAAAATATACAGACTCGGAGACGAAGTAACAATAAAAGTAACAAAAGCATCAAAACTCCTAAGAGAAATAGACTTCGAACTAGAACAAACAACCAGTCCAAAAACAAGAAAAAGGAAAATGCGATATGGAAATACTAAATAAAAAAGCCAAATACAACTACTTTGTAGAAGAAGAACTAGAATGCGGAATAGAAATCTTAGGAAGCGAAGTAAAATCAATACGCGAAGCCTCATGTAGCATAAAAGATAGTTACGCAAGAATAAAAAATAACGAAGTATATATAATAAATATGTTCATAAAAAAATATAGTCATAGTTCCGGAATAACAACCCCAAATGAAACAAGACAAAGAAAACTATTGCTTCACAAAAAAGAAATAAAAAAACTACAAGAAAAAATATCAAAAGAAGGATATACTCTAATACCACTAAAACTATACTTTAACCACAAAGGAAAAGCAAAAATATTATTAGGAATCTGTAAAGGCAAAAAAAACTATGACAAAAGAGAAACAATAAAAGAAAGAGACATAAAAAGAAAAATAGAAAGAGATTTAAAGAAATATTAAGGAGAAGTATGGAAAAAGAAATAATAAGTAAAGAAAACATAACCCTAACAAAAGGACAAACAACAAGAATAAAAACAAACATAGAACACCTAAGAACATATAACGAAGCAATAATAAAACAAAACACATTCCTAGAAACAAATAAAGAATCTCCAGTAGACTTCTACATAAAAACATCAAATGGAAACAACCTAGGATATATCACCCTAGAAGAAAATGGCCCAGAAACATACCAAGTAGAAGTAAACCAATATCTAGGAACTTTAAAAACAAAATAGGCTCAAAAAAGAGTCTTTTAATATACAAAAAAATCATATACTTAATTATAAATAACAATATACATAACACCAAAAGATAATAAACAAAAAATAGAAATAGCATTCAATTAAGGAGGTAGAAAATGCTTCCAAACATTCCACCAAAACTATTCACACTAAGTGCAGTAGCAGTAGGATACATATTACTAGATGATTCAACATCAACCGAACAAAATGCCTTAGGAAACTGGCTCATGCTAGTAGCACAACTACTATGTACAAATGCATACTATAGACAATTAAGAGAAGAAAGAGGGATAGAACAACCAAACCAAAAAAATAAAACAAACAACACAAAACAAGAAACAATAGAAATGTTAGAAAAACTAAAAAATGCCATAGAAAAAGAACTAAATAACATAAAACAAGAATAATAAATAACAAAATAGAGAAAAAACATAATAAACACAAAGAATAGTCCTTATCTTTATCAAATTTAAACACAAAACAAGTTGACAAACCAACAAAACTTATGTATAATAAAGAACGTAAAAAAGGAAAGAGATGTCTAGATCCACCTGATAGCACATAGCTATAGGTCAAAAGCCAACAAACATTTATAAGTAAAATTGATATTTTTGGTGGATTAGAGTACATTTCGTACTCTTTTTATATTTTATGGAGGTGTTTAGTATAGCTAAAAAAAGTAATGATTTGTTATGTAATGAACAAATAAGAATTCCACACGTTCTAGTAATAGGACCCAATGGAGAACAAATGGGAGTAAAACAAATAAAAGATGCCCAAACAATAGCAAACTACGCTGGTTTAGACTTAGTTCTAATAAACGCAAACTCAAATCCAGCAGTATGTAAAATAATGGATTACAACAAGTTCAAATATGAAAAAGCCAAAAAAGAGAAAGAAAGCAGAAAAAAACAACAAGCAAATAACGTAGAATTAAAAGAATATCGCTTATCTCCAGTAATAGATATAGGAGACTTTGAAACAAAACTTAGAAATGCATCAAAATACCTAGAAAAAGGACACAAAATAAAACTAAGTATAAGATTCAAAGGAAGACAAATAATTCATCCAGAACTTGGAGAAGAAGTTATGAACAGATTTGCAGAAAAAACAAAAGAAATAGCAGTAGTAGAACAAAAAGCAAAACTAGAAGGTAGAAGCATGACAATGTTACTAGCACCAATTAAAGGAAAAAAGTAGGAGGTAAAACTATGGGAAAAAACAAAATAAAAACTCATAAAGGAACTAAAAAAGTTTTAAACATAAGACAAAGTGGTTCAATTACAAAATGCAACTCAGTAGGACAACATAAAACAGGAAAAAAACCAACAAGTGCAAACAGAAAAAAAAGAGAAGGATCTGCATTAAATAATTCAGATTACAAAAGAATAAAAAATGTAATATAAGGAAGGAGTAAAAAACATGGTAAGAGTAAAAAATAGTGTTGCAACACGTGCAAGACGTAAAAAAGTACTAAAAAAAGCCGAAGGATACTTTGGTAGTAAACATAGACTTTATAAAACAGCACATGAACAAGTAATGCATTCAGAAAGATATGCTTACAGAGATAGAAAACAAACAAAAAGAAACTTTAGAAAATTATGGATAACAAGAATAAACGCAGAATGTAGAGTAAACAATATCAGTTATTCAAGATTTATAGATGGATTAAACAAAGCAGGAGT
>CAZBFY010000047.1:0-7659 GCA_964491445.1 uncultured Mycoplasma sp. | reverse complement strand
TAAAATATGCCATACTGGTATAAAAGAATATCAAAAAATAGAAAGAAGGAAAAAAGTAGACAACTACAATTTTGGATATAATAAATACGATTTATATTGGAAAAAATGAAAAAAATATAGATATATGTAATAAGAAATCTATAATTTATAAAGTAATCATTTCTTGTTTTTTTATCAAATTTGTAGTATCATAATCTTACTATAAAAGAAAGGATTAATTATATGAATACTTACAAAGATTTTGAAATGTTTTTATCTAATTTAACTTATAAACCGAGGCTTTTATTACATAGTTGTTGTGGTCCTTGTTCTACTTCTGTACTTGAGCTTTTGTGTAAGTATTTTTATGTTGATGTGTTTTATTATAATCCTAATATTTATCCTGAATTTGAGTATAAGAAAAGGATGAAAGAGCAGGAGAGATTAATTGATCTTTTGGGAAATGATATTTGTTTTATTGAGGGTGATTATGATACTTATAAGTATTATGCTTCTGTTTCTGGTTTAGAGGAAGAGATAGAGGGTGGTAAACGTTGTTATAAGTGTATTGAGCTTAGGATGAGAGAGGCTTGTTTGTATGCTAAACGTAATAATTATGATTTTTTTACTACTACTTTATCTGTTAGTCCTCATAAAAATAGTAAGATGATTAATGATATAGGTAATGTTTTAGAGAAAGAGTATTCTATGCCTTATTTATATTCTGATTTTAAGAAAAGAGATGGTTATAAGAGGAGTATTTTACTTTCTAGTGAGTATAATTTATATAGACAGAATTATTGTGGGTGTAAATACTCTATAAGAAATTGATGAAAAGTCTTAATACTAAGTTAATTTAATGATATAATTAATTAGGAGTGATGTTATGAGATATATAATTTCAGCAGGAGGTACTGGTGGTCATATTTATCCTGCTCTTAGTATTATAAATAAAATAAAAGAAGAAGATAAGAAAGCTGAGATTCTTTATATAGGTACTACTGATAGAATGGAGAAAGATCTTGTTCCTAATTTAGGTATTGATTATGTTGGAATTAAGATGAATGGTCTTGGTAGGAGTGTTAAGAAGATTTTTGGTTTTGTTTTTAATACTTTATCTGGTATAAATAAGTGTAAAAAGATAATGAAGAGGTTTAGACCTGATGTTGTTATTGGTGTTGGGGGTTATATTACTGTTCCTGTTGTACTTGCTGCTAGGGATTTGAAAGTAAAAGTTATTCTTCATGAACAAAATAGTATTCCTGGTAAGGCTAATATAAGACTTAGTAAGTATGCTGATACTGTTTGTATTTCTATGGAAAGTTCTAGGAAGTATTTTAATCATAATAATATAGTTCTTACTGGTAATCCTCGTGGAGAAGAGATTTTATCTTTTAAAAAGGGTAATAAGAAAGATTATGGGCTTTCTATTACTAAGAGGCTTGTTTTAATTACTATGGGTTCTTTAGGGGCTTCTACTATAAATGATAAGATAGTTTCTATGCTTTCTATGTTTAAGGATAAGAATTATGAGGTTTTACTTGTTACTGGAAAGGGTAATTATGATAGTGTTTGTGATGTTTCGTTTCCTAAGAATGTAAAGGTTGTTTCTTATATAGAAAAGATGGGAGAGGTTCTTAAGTTTACTGATTTAATTATTACAAGAGCGGGTGCTACTATAATATCTGAAATTACTTCTTTGGGTATTCCTTCGATACTTATTCCTAGTCCTTATGTTGCTAATAATCATCAAGTTATTAATGCTAAGGATCTTGAGGATAATGGTGCTTCTTTTATTATAAGTGAAGATTCTTTTGATGGGGATGATTTAATTAATAAAATAGATAATATTCTTAGTGATTCTGATGTTTATCGTAAGATGAGTTCTTGTTCTAAGAAGCTTGGAATAACTGATAGTGCTACTAGAATTTATGATGAGATAGAAAGGTTATTTGATAGGTGATAGTATGGATTACTTTGTAAGTTATGTAAATGAGAATAATTTGGGAGATTTATCTTTTGATGTTTCTTTTAAGACTCTTACTACTTATAGGACTGGTGGTTTAGCTAAATTAGTTTTTTATCCTAATAGTATTTCTTCTTTAAGACTTTCTCTTATTTATTTAAAAGATAATAATATTAAGTTTAAAGTGTTTGGAAATGGTTCTAATATACTTGCTAGTGATGATGATTATGATGGTGTTATTATTAAGTTAAAGTATTTAAATGGGATGGAGTTTAATGATGGTGTAATTGAGGTTTTTGCAGGATATAATTTGAGTTTGCTTGCTAATACTGTTAGTAGGATGGGTTATGCTGGACTTGATTTTGCTTGTGGGATACCTGCGAGTGTTGGGGGTGCAGTATATATGAATGCTGGGGCTTATTTAAGTGATATTAGTGATGTTTTAGATAGAGTGGAGTTTTTAGATGAAGATTTTAATTTAAGAAGTTTAGATCATAAAGATCTTGATTTTAGTTATCGTCATTCTATATTTATGAATAAAAATTGGATTATTGTAAAGGCTTATTTTACTTTAGAGAAAAGTGATATAAAAGAAATGGTTAGTTTAATTGAAGATAGAAAGATGAGAAGAGTTAGTTCGCAACCTCTTGAGTATCCATCAGCGGGTTCTGTATATAGAAATCCTGAGGGTTTATATGCTGGTAAACTTATTGAAGATTGTGGTTTAAGAGGATATAATTATGGTGGTGGCCAGATAAGTGAGAAACATGCTAATTTTATAATTAATAAGAATAAAGCAACTTCTAGTGATATTAAGTATTTAATGGAACTTGCTCATGATGAGGTAATGAAGAAGTATAATATAGATTTATATAGAGAACAAGAATTGTTTAATTTTGGAGATAGTAATGAGTAAAAAAAAGGTTAAGAAAAAGAGAAGTAAGTTATCGTTATTTTTGTTGTTTTTAGTATTTCTATTTATTTTTGTTTTTATAATAGTAATGCTTTGTGCTTATGTATTTAAGGTTCCTACTAGGGCTATTGTGATACATGGTAATAGTATAATTAGTGATCAAGAGATATTAGAGGTTTCTGATCTTATAGATTATCCTAATTTTATACTTACTAGTTCTAGTGATATAGAAAAGAGTATTAAGAGTAATTCTTTTGTTAAGAGTGTTTCTGTGCGTAAAGGTTTGTTTTTTGAAATAGATATTTATGTTGATGAGTATAAACCGTTTTTTATAAGGGAAGATGTTAATAAAGTAGTGACTTCTGATTTTAAAGAAATAGATAATGTTAATGAGTATAATATTAGTGTTCCTTATTTGGTTAATTATGTGCCTGATACTAAGTATAAAGAGCTTATAGAGAAGATGGGTAAGGTTGATTATTCTTTGATAAAGAAAATATCACAGATTATGTATAGTCCTACTAAGTATGATGAGGATAGGTTTATTCTATATATGAATGATTCTAATAGGGTTTATATTAATTTACCTAAGTTTAAGAGTTTTGATAAGTATGATGAGATGGTTACTAAGTTTGAGGGTAAGACTGGGAGACTTTATTTAGATAGTGGTAATTATTTTGAGATAGATAAGTAGTCTATTTCTTTTTATTTATTATTATGTATAAAAAAACTTTCTAACTGTGTTAGAAAGTGAATAACTAATTGGCGCGCCCAGAAGGATTTGAACCCTCAGCCTCTTGGTCCGTAGCCAAACGCTCTATCCAATTGAGCTATGGGCGCTTGTTTGTTAACAAATAGATTATACTATATTATTTTATCTTTTTCAAGTGTTTTTGGCTTATCATTAAAAAAATTTAAAATTCAAATTTTCAGGTTTGGTATGAAGTACTTGATGATTTAAAAAACAAATTAGAGTTTATAGAAATTATTACTGATATGTTAGAAGATAAATCTTTTTTTTATAAGTATAATGATTTAGAACGAAAAATATATGGTAAAATAGCATTAGATATGTTTTGCTAATTAGGAAAGGAGTAGTTATGAGAAATAGTATGATACAGTCTGAAATAGATGTAAATGGGAGTAAAATAAATGTAGTTAGAGTTGATGGTTATGAATATATATCATTAACTGATTTAGCAAAAACTCAAAATGATGAATCTCCTGCAGATGTTGTTAAGAATTGGTTAAGAAATAAAGAAACAATTTCTTTTCTAGGTGTATGGGAAGAATTAAATAATGAAAATTTTAAAGTAGTCGAATTCGACCAGTTTAAGAATGAAGCAGGAAGACATTCATTTACTATGTCGCCACAAAAATGGATTAGAGAAACAAATGCGATTGGTATTATTTCAAAATCTGGTAAATATGGCGGTGGAACTTTTGCAAGAAGTGATATTGCTTTTGAGTTTGCTAGCTGGATTAGTCCAGAGTTTAAACTATATTTAATTAGAGAATTTGAAAGATTAAAAAGAAATGAGGCATATCAAGAAAAAATAGAATGGCATGCCAATAGATTGTTATCTAAATTGAATTATGTTGTTCATACAGATGCAATAAAGAAATATATTGTACCAACTTTAACAGAACAACAAATTAAGTTTGTATATGCAAATGAGGCAGATGTATTAAATGTTGCTTTATTTGGTATTACTGCTAAAGAATGGAGAAAAAATAATCCTGAACTTGCTAAAAATGGTAACATGAGAGATTACGCTGATTTGCTTCATTTACTAATTTTAAATAATTTAGAGAATGTTAATGCTGAACTAATTAGGATGAATATAAAACAGTCTGATAGATTAATTCAATTAAATAAATCAGCAAGAAATCAAATGAATGCATTAAAGAATAATAAAAATATAAAGGAATTAGAAGTATTGCAACAACAAGTAAATGAAAATAATAAATATTTAATAGATATAAAATAAATATATGAGAAATAATTTGTAAATTGTTTTATTGCTAAATCAAATTTATTTAGATTAAATTGAATTTTATAAGGAATCTTTTTAAGTGGATTAATGAAAATAATAGAGATAGTTAGAAAAAAATTATATTATATGGGTTAAATGTGTTTTTCTATTTTGTGTTTGTTAATATTATATACTAGGGGTGGTTATAATATTAAGCATTAAAAAACGTCAACAGTATTTGAAAAATTTAGGTTTTTATAAAGGTTCTGTAGATGGTATTGAGGGTATTTTAACTAAAAAGGCTTATAAGGAATTGCAAAAAAAGTATTTTGTTAGGGAAAGTGATATAGATGGTATTTATGGTAATAATACTGAGATACTTCTTAGAAATGCAGAAAGGGTAAGGCTTTATACTAAGAATTTTAAATTATCAGAATTTAAGTGTGAATGTGGTAAGTATTGTACTGGTTATCCGTCTTTACTTAGTATTAGTTTACTTAAGTATATTCAAAAGTTAAGAAATAGGTATGGTGTTATGTATGTTACTAGTGGTATTCGTTGTACTTCTTATAATACTTCAGTTGGAGGCATAAGGGGTTCTAAGCATACTTTGGGTAAGGCTATTGATTTTTATACTAGTTATTCTAATAAGTCTTTTAGTAATAGAAAGAAGATTATTGATTGGTATGCTAATAATTGTAGTTCTATGAATTATGCTTATTGTGATGGTTATGCTAGATATAAGTATAGGAAAGAATATCCGAGTGTATCTTCTATGTATAAGAGTATTCATGTTGATGTTAAATAAGGAATTGTCTTTTGATAATTCTTTTTGTTATGTTTTTGTGTTTTTGACATAAGTTTTATTGGAGGTATACTAATATGAATGATGATAGGGATAAGTGTTTTTGTGATAGTCATAATAGAGCAAAGAAACTTATTGATGAGGCTAATAAAAATGTTAGGTGTTTGTATGTGCAGGGGCCTAGGGGTCCTAAGGGTGAACAGGGTGAAAGAGGAGAAAAAGGTGAACGAGGTGTGCCTGGGGAGCAGGGTCCTAAGGGCGAAGATGGTGCTGCTACTATAAAAATTGGTTCTACTGAGACTGGGGATCCTGGGAGTGAATGTGTTGTTACAAATGTTGGTACTGCTGAGAATGTTGTTTTAAATTTTAGGATACCTCGTGGTGAACAGGGTGTAAAAGGTGATAAGGGGGATAAAGGTGATATTGGTCCAAGGGGTTTGCCTGGGGAAATTGGTATTAGTGAGGTAATTACTATTGATGGTACGGAGACTGTTGATGCTTTTGAAGATGCTTCAGTACAAGATGATTTTGATAGGAATATTCATCATTTAACTTTTTATATACCGAGGGGACAACAAGGTGTTCAAGGAGAACCTGGTCCTAAAGGAGAACAAGGAGAACAGGGTCCAAGGGGAGAACCTGGTCCTAAAGGAGAACAAGGAGAACAGGGTCTAAGAGGAGAACCTGGTCCTAAGGGGGATCCTTTTTCTAGTACATATGGAATTAGGTATACTAATACTGATCAAAATTTTGCTGTTAATCAGTTTACTGAAGCTATAATTCCTTTGGAAATGACTGGTCCATCTTCAAATATAAATTATAATAGTTCGTATGCTATTGAGATAAGGGAGCAAGGTATATACGAAATTAATTACTCATTAAGTTTATCTACTACTAATGATACTAGTTTTAATATTAGTGTGCAGTCATCTGGTATTACTGTTCCTGCTAGTAATATAAGGTTTAGTTCTAAGGCTAATACTATATTTAGCATATCTAATTCTACTATTCATACTTTAAATGAAAATGATGAGATTACTCTTGTTATAGCAGCTTTTAATAATACTGAGTTTATTTTTGATAATACTACTAATGCTAGTTTGAGTGTTATTAAGCTTGAATAGTTTATAATTTTTAAAATGTGTTATGAAATAGTTATTAATTTTTTTAAAAGCTTTTAATATTAGGGGTTAAAAATTTTTAATACTTCTAATTTTAAAAGATGTGGTGTTTTTGTTATTATTTTTTGTTTAATTGTTAAGTTTATTATATGGAATTTTAAATATTGGTTATTAAATACTATATTAATAATGAAAAATGGTTGTTTTACAGTGTTTGTTTTTTATGATATAGTGTATTTGGAAATGCATAGTGATATGTATTTCTAAGTTCACTCCATTTACTATATTTTTTAGGATAGTCCCAGAATTTCTGGGATTTTTTTATAAATCATATACATTTGTTATTTAATAGTGATATAATGTTTATGAGGAGGGTATGTTTTAATGATTAAGATTTCAAAACAAAAGATGATTAACATTATTGTGTTAATAGTTATAGTTTTGTTATTTATTTTATATATTGTTTTTAATTATATGTCTAGTAATAGGGATATACTTACTAGTACTAGTAGTATGGTAACTAATCAGTATAATTTGGAAAAAGATTTTAGTAGTAAGGGTTATACTATTGATAGTCCTAATGTTATACTTAATCCTTATGGGAATTCTCCTCTTAGTGCTCTTGTTATTTTTGAGACTTTGGAGGATGTTAGTCCTAGGGTAACTATTAAGGGAACCTCTAAGTTATCTACGTTTAGTAATACTTTTGAAAGTGGTAAGGTTCATTATTTGCCGATATATGGTCTTTATCCTAATAAGAGTAATGAGGTTATACTAGAGTATGGTTCTGTTAAAAAGTCTATTTTTATAAAGACTGATAAGCTTCCTAGTGATTTTATTTTACCTACTAGTGTATATGCTAATAAGAGTAAGCTTTCTAATGATTTGTATTTTTTTAG
>CAZBFY010000046.1:0-7700 GCA_964491445.1 uncultured Mycoplasma sp. | reverse complement strand
ATCATATATTCAGGACTTTCCTCATTAATTATTTTATTTAACATATTTATAAAACCAAATAAAGCATTAGTAGGAAACCCTTTAGAATTTCTTAATATTGAACCTTTATAAGCTGTAGCATAATAACTCCTAAAAAGAAGATTATTACCATCAATTAATACTACTTTTTTCATTTTTTATCACCATATTAATTATAAATCAAAAATTTAATATTAACAATAAAGAATATAAAAAGAAAAGGTTTTAAGACACCAAAAAAGATATAAGAATTAATCTTATACCCTACATATCTTTTAAAGTAAGTGCAACTTTCTTCTTTTCTTTATTTATATCAAGTACTTTACATTTAATTATATCTCCTACTGATAATATATCACTAGGATGTTTAACATAACTATTACTTAAATTAGATATATGAATAAGCCCATCATTTTTAAGACCAATATCCACAAATACTCCAAAATCTATAACATTTCTAACTGTTCCCTCAAGAATCATACCCTCTTTTAAATTATCTATTGTAAGTATATCACTTTTAAGTATTGGTTTTATAAGTTCATCTCTTGGATCTAAAAGTGGTTTTTCAAGAGATTTTATTATATCTTCTAAAGTATAAATATCAATATCTAACTCTTTTACAAACTTATCTTTATCTACATTCTTTAACTTTTCTTTTAAAACTTCTGTTCCAAGTTCATTTATATTAGAGTTTATCATTTCAAGTAACTTATATGTTTTTTCATAACTTTCCGGATGAATACTAGTTTTATCAAGAGGATTATCTCCATCATTTATTCTAATAAACCCTATTGCTTGTTCATATACTTTATCTGATAATTTTGTATATTTTTTTAAATCTTCTCTTGTCTTAAACTTACCTTTTTCATCTCTTATATTCAATATTTTATCTATTGTCTTAGAAGTAAGACCAGATATATGAGAAAGTATAGATTTTGATGCTGTATTAATATTTACTCCAACACTATTTACAACACTATCTACTACAAAATCTAAAGCTTCAGTTAACTCTTTTTGTTTTACATCATGTTGATATAACCCTACACCAATAGATTTTGGCTCTATTTTTACTAATTCTGATAAAGGATCTTGAAGTCTTCTTCCAATAGAAATAGCACTTCTTTCTGAAACATTTAAATCTGGAAACTCTTTTATAGCTAAGTTTGATGCTGAATAAACACTAGCACCCGCTTCATTTACTATAATATACTTAGTATTCGTATTCTTAATAAGATCTGCTACAAAAGCCTCACTCTCACGAGATGCAGTACCATTTCCTATTGCTATTACATCTATATTGTATTTATTTATTAAATCTAAAACATGCCTCTTACTTTCTTCCTTTTTATTTTGAGGCTCATGAGGATATATAACACTTATATCAAGAACACTACCAGTTTTATCAAGAACTGCTAACTTACACCCAGTCCTAAAAGCAGGATCAAACCCTAAAACTGTTATCTCTTTCATTGGCGGAGACATTAATAAATTCTTTAAATTACTAGAAAAATTTTCTATTGAAACACTACTAGCATTATCTGTAAGTTCACTTCTTATCTCTCTTATCTCAGATGGCATAATAAGTCTTTTTAAACTATCTTTTATAGAAAATTCCACTAGAGAACATACCAAAGAATCTTTATTCTTTATTAACTTACTCTTTAAAAATTCTTCTACTTTTTCTATTTCAACGCTTATTTTAACACTTAATATACCCTCTTTTTCACCCCTATTAATAGCAAGTACTCTATGTGGTTTTACATACTTTACTTGTTCTTCATAATTATAATACATTTCATATGTTTTATTCTCATCTAAAACATCTTTTCCTTTTTTTAGTTTAACCTCTAAAATACCATTTTTAAAAACAAAATTTCTTATATACTTTCTAAAACTAGCATTATCTGATATATATTCAGAAATTATATACGAAGCACCCTCTAACTTTTTATCATTATCCTCTAATTTACACTTATAAGTAGAAGCTATTTCAAGAGGAGTTTTACCAAGCGGAAAAGAAAGAATTATCTTAGCAAGTCCCTCAAGCCCGTTTGCAATAGCATCCGTAGCTTTAGTTTTTTTCTTCTCTTTATAAGGACGATAAAGATCCTCAATTTCCACTAATTTAGTAGAACTAAGTATTTTACTCCTTAACTCATCAGTCATCATATCTTTTTCTTCTATTAATCTAATAACATCTTCTTTTCTTTTTAATAAATTAACTTGATACTGATAAACAACATCTATCTTCCTTATTTTAGTTTCATCAAGTCCACTAGTAGCCTCTTTTCTATACCTAGCTATAAAAGGTATAGTATTACCCTCTTCTAAAAGCTTTAAAACATTTATTACCTGTCTTTCAGATATATTTTCATCTCTTGATATTTGTTTTATTATTTCATCATTCATTTTTACATCACCTATTCCATTATAAATGAAAACTAACAAAAAAACCAACTATTTCAAGTCAGTTTTACATATTTAATTAATCAATTAATAAGAAATTTTATTCTTAGTTTGTGAAAAACATCCCAATACACCACTTCCAGCTTCTTTATAATTAACATCAAGTTTTTTATCTATTGTTCTTTCTATTTTAGTCCCATCTGTAGTTAAACTATAAAAAGCAATTTTTCCAGAATCACAATCTCCTTGATAAAACTTAAATGCATTTCCATCAAACTCTATTTCATCTATAACATTTATTTCTTTCTTGCATTCACTATCATAACATAAACCTTGTCCTGGTATTTTAACAACTACATCATTTCCTATTTTTGTCTTACCATTATACAAAGTAAGCTCATAACCAGAAGAACTTTCAAGATAACTAATCTCTCTTAATAAACCAAGATACTTACCATCAAATATATATAATTTAGCAACAAACTCTGGTCTTTCATCACCAGTTTTACTAACTTTTACTTGTCCAATATCCAAAGTATCAATTAACTTATTATCAACATATAAATAATACTTTCCTTGATAATACATATCATACTCATCAGTATTTTCTTTTTCCTCAACAAGCTCTTGTTTAAGTTTTACATCATGATTCTTACCATTATAAGAAACCTCAATTTCTTTTACACAAGAATTACCATCTTTAACACAAGTAGTACCATTCAAATCAAAAGTATTGCCCTCAATTAATATAGTTTGTTCCTTACTATCTTTTAAAGGTTTAGAACCATCCTTAGTACTATACTTATCGTTTATAATATAACCAAGCATTACTAATAAAATAACTACTAATATTAATATTATTACAATTAAACCTTTATTACCATTTTTCTTATTCATAACAAATCATCCCTCTCCTCTAGTATATCACAACAAATAGTCTTTAAAACTATTTTTAAACTAATTATTTTATCTTTACGTAAAATTCTTATGATATAATACTAATGAAAGGAAAAGATAACATGGAACATATAATGAAGTTACAACAAAAATACTATAATTTTATACTAAATGGTACAAAAAGAATAGAAATTAGACTATTAGATGAAAAAAGACAAAAAATCAAACTTGGAGATACAATAAAATTCTTAAAAGAACCAGATTTAAATGAAACAGTTGATGTAAAAGTAATTGGTCTATTAAAATATAATTCTTTCAAAAATATGTTTAAAGATTTTGATATATCTATATTATCAGATAAATCTATGACGAAAGAAGAACTGATCATAGAATTAGAAAAATTTTATCCAAAAGAAAAACAAGAACAATATGGTGTTTTAGGAATTAAAATTGAATTAATAAATAAAACAGTTAAGAACTAAAAAATAGTTCTTTTCTTTATGATTAAAACAACATATTATAAAAAATATTTATTTTAAAATAAAATAAAACCCTTGCAAAACAAAGGTTATAATCAATATTGGTAGCGACGGAGGGGATCGAACCCCCGACCTTCCGGGTATGAACCGGACGCTCTAGCCAGCTGAGCTACATCGCCAAAAACTTAAGCAATATAATCATATCATAGCTTACTCAAGTTTTCAAGAACTTTTTGATTTTTTTACAAATTTCAAACAAAATTCAAACTAATACTTTTTTAAAACTTAACAAGTTTAGTAAGAGCTTCTTTTGCAGCTTCTTGCTCAGCCTCTTTCTTAGAATGCCCTATTCCTGTTCCATAAACAATATTATCTATAGAAACAGATATAGTAAAACTCTTATCATGAGAGGGCCCAGACTCCTCAACTATATTATACTCTAAAGACTTCTGAACATCTTGCACTACCTCTTGTAGTTTTGATTTATAATCACTAAAAAACAATTTATTAGGATTTTCTATATAAGGTATTATTATACTAGATGAAACCTCTTTTGCTTTCTCAAACCCTTGATCTAAATATATAGCAGCTATAAAAGCCTCAAAAACATCTGCAAGAATAGCTTTTTTATGGCTTCCACCACTTTGAATTTCTCCTTTTCCAAGCTTCACATACTTACTAAAATTCAAATCATTTGCATACTCATATAATGCATTTTCACATACATAACTAGCTCTTTCTTTAGTCATTTGACCTTCCTGATAGTTTTCTTTCCTATACAAATAATCTGACACTACTAAATCTACTATAGCATCTCCTAAAAATTCCAATGTCTCATATGACTTCATATTATGTTCATAAGCATATGAAGTATGTACAAAAGCTTGCTCATATACACAAATATCATTTGGAACTATATTAAAATTCTCTAATAACTCTAACATCTAATCACCTTTTCTTTAAAACTAAATAAAAAATTACATAGCTCTTTTAAATAACTTTTCAAGTTCATAAAAACTATAATTAATAATAGTAGGCCTCCCATGTGGACAAGTATATGGATTATCACATCTAAGTAATGTTTCAAGAAGTACTTCTGCCTCTTCCAAAGAAATATAATCATTAGCCTTAATAGCCATCTTACAAGACAAATTAATAGCAACTTTTTCATTAAACTTTTCTTTAGAAAAAGATTTCTCTCTTATAACAATTTCAAATATCTTTCTAAGAGATTCTATTACATACTTATTATTTATCCACTTAGGATGTCTTCTTATTACTATAGCATTAATACCAAACTCTTCATATTTAATACCAATTTTATCTATTATATCTTTCTTATCTTTAACCTCAAGATACTCTTCATTAGTAAACTCAAGCTTTATAGGCACTAAAACATCAATTAACTCATTTGTTTCTTTCCCTAATTCTCTTTTATATTTCTCGTAATTAATTCTCTCCTGAGCAGCATGTTGATCTATTATATACATACCATCATCATTTTCTCCAACTATATATGTATTATGCACTATTCCCATTGGCATTATTTTCTTTAAAACTTCTTTTTCTTTATCATCACTATTATATACTTCTTCTTCCTCATTTACACTAAAATCAAAAGAAATTTCTTCATACTCAGGCTTTATCTCTTCTTTTTCTTTATCCTTAAAATCTAACTTAGTATCAATAGTAGTTACCCTATCTATATTTGATACTACTTTATCAGATGATTTAATCTCTGGTACTAACACTAATTTAAGTAAAGCATCACTTATTGTCTTAATTAATAAATCTTGTAATTCCTCTTGTTTTGAAAACTTTATATCCATTTTTGTGGGATGTACATTTACATCTATTATAGTAGGATCAGATTCTATATTAAGTACCACTACTGGATATCTTCCTATAGGTAAATATGTATGATAAGCCTCTAAGATTGTTTTTATAATATTATTGTTTCTTATATATCTACCATTTACAAACATCGTTATAAAACTTCTAGCACTACGATTAACCTCAGGATAAGAAATATACCCACTTATATCATAATCACTATTCTCTCCAGTTATTTTTATCATTTTTTTAGTAACATCAAGTCCATAAATACTATTTATTACTTTTAAAAGATTACCAGAGCCATCAGTATTTAAAAGTATCTTATCATTATTTATTAAAGTAAACTTTATATCTGGATAAGAAAGTGCCATTTTATTTACATAAGATGTAATATTAGCAAGTTCAGTATGTAAGTTCTTTAAATATTTTAATCTAGCCGGAGTATTATAAAAAATATCTTTTACTGTTATTTTTGTACCATTTCTAAGTTCAGAAGAATTAACTGATTCTAAAACACCACCATTAATTATAACTGTAGTACCAGAAACACCATCAGAAGTCTCTATTAACATTTTTGATACTGATGCAATAGATGGAAGAGCTTCTCCTCTAAAGCCTAGGGTATCTATGTGAAATAAATCTTCATCTTTATAAAGCTTACTAGTAGCATGTCTCTTTAAACAATTAGTAGCATCTTCTCTATTCATTCCAATACCATCATCAGAAACACTTATTTCTTTTGTACCAGAATCAATCAAAGATATTCTTATACTTGAAGATGATGCATCAATACTATTCTCTACTAATTCTTTAACAACAT
The DNA here is from genome assembly GCA_964491445.1 of uncultured Mycoplasma sp. Taxonomy (GTDB): domain Bacteria; phylum Bacillota_I; class Bacilli_A; order RF39; family UBA660; genus UMGS1449. The sequence goes on along the minus strand of CAZBFY010000046.1, from coordinate 1,244 downwards.
TCATTAAGGTTTCTACAACTTCTCCTGCTGCTATTTTATTTGAGAGATTAACATCCATTACTTTTATTTTACTCATATTATGCTCCATTATTACTTTCATCACTAAAATACTGACATAATGGTCTTTGACTTAAACTAGTATCACTGTAATCATCAATTATCGTTTCATCAACACCTTTTATAACAACACATAACATTTCTTCCAAAGAAGGAATTATCTTATCACTACTATCTTTTTTACAACTTTTAATAATTTTATTACCTTCTTCTGTACCTTCTTGGGAACTATCTTCTACAGTAGATTCCACCATACAAGCACCATCTTTTATATATTGATTTTCTTGGTCATCTAAAGAAGAAGGATATTTCTTAGAAACATCTGTTTTATATTTACTTCCATCTTTGAGCAAATCTCCCTTTACTACAAGTCTTAAACTACTTTCCTTTAATTGTTCTTTAGTTAATCTTTTACCATCAAAAGTAAATTCACTAAAATAACTATTAAAATCTTCATCAGAAAGACTATTAAAAGCAATATATTTATTATAACTTTCTCCTCTTCTTAACTTATCTTGCCTATATTTATCATACATAGTCTCAACTGTACCATGAAGTCCTACTAAATCAGTATCTCTTACATCTTTCCTATACTTTGAAACATTTACTAGTGCAATAGATGAAAGTATCCCAAGTATCACTATTACAGCCATTAATTCTACTATTGTAAAACCCTTATTTTTCATATACATACCTCTTATCTTTCTATATTTATATCACTATTATATCACGGTTTCTATGTTTAACAATACTTTATTTTACCTCATAATTAGTAATAATTACTTCTTTTACTTTACCTCTTTTACTCCCATTAGAATTTATATTTCTTTTAGCCTCAATTACATTCATATTATAACCTTTATATAACTCATTAACTAAAGAAGTATTATGATTAGAAAGCATAACATAAACACCTTTACTATCTAATTCTTTAAATACTTTAGCAAGTCTTTTTTGCTCTTCTTTTCCAAAACCATCTTCAGTATAACTATTAAATGTTTTAGTATCAGAATCATATGGAGGATCAAAATAAACAAAATCTCCTTTTTTAGCAGTCTTAACTGATTCTTCAAAATCAATACTTTGTATAACAACATCATTCATAGTTAAATAATTACTAACTGTTATTAAATTACCTCCATCATATGTATTAACTTTTAACTTCTTACCAAATGGAACATTAAATT
>CAZBFY010000045.1:0-7727 GCA_964491445.1 uncultured Mycoplasma sp. | reverse complement strand
TTTATTATATTACATACCCACCACCCGTACTCAAGTTGTTAATGTAAAAAAACAATGTAAAATGCCTTAGTTTTCGCATACTTTAAATACAAAAAAGATAGATTTCTCTATCTTTGGATACTACACTAATACTTTTCCAAACTCTAATTTGAGTTTGTCTGCGATGGTTACTATAAATTCACTATTTGTTGGTTTGGCTTTATCAATATCTATACTATGTCCGAATATGTTTTCCATTAGATCCCAAGAACCTCTGTTCCATGATACTTCGATTGCATGTCTTATTGCTCTTTCTACTCTTGATACTGTTGTATCGTATTTGTTTGCCACTTCTGGGTAGAGTTCTTTTGTTATTCCTCCGATTATTTCTGGTCTATCATACACTATCATTATTGATTCTCTTATGTATTGATAGCCTTTTATGTGTGAGGGTACTCCTAGTTCGTGAAGTATGCTTGTTATGGAAACTTGTAGGTTATGTTTGTATAGGTTTACTGATTTGTTTCCTTGTTCTATTAGGTTTGTTGTTTCTAGGATTCTTTTTTCTAGTTCTGGTAAATCGAATGGTTTTAATAGATAGTAATTGACTCCATATTCTGATGTTTTTCTTATCATGTCTGCACTGTTATAAGATGTTAGTACTATTACTTTTTTATCTATTTTTTCTTTTTTCATTTGTTCTAGTACTGATATTCCATCTTTTTTGGGCATTACTAGGTCTAATATTATTAAATCATATTCTTCTTGTTTGTTTTTGATAATGTTTAAGCCTTCTTCACCATCGTTTGCGGTATATACTACTTCTATTCCTGCGCGATTACTACTAAAATATTCTTTTATCATTCTAACTAACTCTATGTTATCGTCAACTAGAACTATTTTTATTTTTTCCATAGTCTCTCCTTTCGTACTACCACGCAATTTTATTTTACTACAAAAAAGGAATAAGTTCTATAGTTTTTTTTAGCTTTTTTTGTCGAATTTATTCCATTTTATTTAATATTTGTATTATATTTGATACTTTTGATGAATTTTTTCCTATTAGATATCCGTCTAGGGTTTTTATTTGTTCTAATGCTTTTATGTTTTCGTTTGTTATGTTTCCTCCATATAGTACTTTTATGTTTTTATTGTATTTTTTTGTTGTTATGTTTTTAATTAGTGTTGTTAGTTCTTCTATGTGTTTGTTTGTTGGTATTTGTTTGTCTTTGTATGTCCAGTTTGGTTCGTATGCTATTATTATGTCTTCGTTTGTATCTTTTAGATATTCTTTTAGGGTTTTTGTTATTATTTCTCCTGTTTTTCTTAGTTCGTTTTCATAATATGTTTCTCCGATTATTATTATTGGTGTTATGTTATGTTTTTGTGCTTCTTTTATTTTGTTATTTATTTGTTTTGGGGTTTCGTTTAAGTAGTTTTTTCTTTCGTTGTGTCCTACTAGAGTATATTTTATATCAAATGATTTGATTATTTTTCCTGTTATTTCTCCGGTTATTTCTAGATTTGATATGTCTTGGGTTCCTAGTTTGAAGTTATATTTTCCTTTGAAATATGGAATATATATATTACTTGGGCATATTATTACTTCTTGATCGTTTCTTATGTATTCGTTTATGTCTATTGGATAGGTTTTTGCATCGTTTAGGTTTAGGTATGTTTTATGATTTAGTACTATTGTTTTTTTCATTATTTCATGTTCCTTAGTCCTGGTTGGTTATGATCTTCTAGGTATTTTAGGGTGGCTCCTCCGCCGGTTGATGCGTATGTTATGTCTTTTGTATATCCTAGTAGGTTTGAGCAGCCTACTATGTCTCCGCCTCCTAGTATTACTGTTTCTACGTTGTCTTTTGCGTATTTTAGTATTTCATCTGTTCCGTATCTAAATTTTTCATATTCATATGCTCCGAGTGGTCCATTCCAGAAGACTGTATTTGTGTTTTTTAATATTGATTTAAATAGTTTTATTGTTTCGTCTCCTATATCTAAACCTTTGAAGTCGTTTGGTATGTTATCTATATCTTGTAATATTACATTTGGGTTGTCATTTAGGTCATATGTTCCATATAAGTCTACTGGTAGTATTAGTCTATCTCCATAGTGTTTTATTAGTTCTTTGCAGTAATCTATATATTTTTCTTCGTATAGTGATCTTCCTACTTTATATCCTTTGGCTTCTAGGAATGTAAATGCCATGGCTCCTCCGATTAGGATGTAATCTGCTTGTTTTATTAGTGATTTTATTACTCCAATTTTGTCTTTTACTTTTGAACCTCCCATTATTACTACGAATGGTCTTTTTGGGTTATCTAGAGTGTTTAGGTTTTCTAGTTCGTTCATTACGAGGAAGCCTATTGCACTTTCTAAGTAATTTGATATTCCGTAGTTTGATGCATGCATTCTGTGTATGGTTCCAAATGCATCATTTATGTAAAAGTCTCCTAGTTTGGCCCAGAATTTACTTAGTTTTTTATCACATTCTGATTCTTTATTTTTTGGATAGTCTTCGTATCTTGTGTTTTGTATTAGTATTCCTTTTCCATATTCTAGTTTTTTTACTGCTTTTTTTAGGTTATTACTTTTTGTTTCGTTTATGAAGCTTATTTTATTTGGTAATAGTTCGTTTAGTCTTTCGTATACTATTTTCATGTCATTTTTTTGTTTGTCTTCTTCGCTTGTTATTTTTCCTAGATGGGACATTATTACTACTTTTCCTCCTTGGTCTAGGATGTATTTTATTGTTTTGATACTTGATTTTATTTTGGTATCATCTATTATTTTTGTTTCTTTTATGCTTACGTTTAAGTCACATCTTAAGATGACTGTTCTGTTTTTTAAATATAAATCTAGTATAGTTTTCATATTATTCCTCCTTTAGTATATAATACCTCTTATTGGGTTAACTTTCAATATTTGAGGCTCTTTTTAGTATTTGTTTTCCGTATTTTTCGTTTATTTGTTCTATTATTTTATCTATTTTGTCGTCTTTTTCTGGTTCTTTATCGAATAGTGATGTTTGGTATGTTTTTTCTTCTTTTAGGTTATCTAGTCTTATTCCTATTAGTCTTATTTGTTCGTTTTCATATATTTCGTTTAGTAGTTCTTTTGAGTATTCGTATATTTCTTTGGTGTTATTGGTTGGGTTTTTTAGTTTTTTTTGATGGGAGTATCTTTTAAATTTGTTATCTTTTAGTATTATGCATATTACTTTGGCGTATTTGTTTTCTTGTTTTATTCTTTTGGATACCATTTCTGATAGTATTTTTAGGTATTTATATAATTCTTGTTTATTTGTGATGTCTTCTGGTAGGGTTAGTTCATGGCTTATTCCTTTTGGTATGTATGTTAATGTGTTTACTTCGGTGTTGTCTATTCCGTTTGCTATTTCTATTAGGTGTTTTGTGTTGTTTTTGAATATTTTTGTTAGGTTATATTCGTTTGCAGTTGCTAGGTCTTTTACTGTTTTTATGTTTAGGTATTTTAGTTTTTGTGCTGTTTGTTTTCCTACTCCGAAGAGGTTTTCTATTGGTAAGGGGTACATTTTTTCTTTTATTTCGTTTTGATATAGTGTGTGTATTTTGTTTGGTTTTTCGAAGTCTGAGGCCATTTTGGCACATAGTTTATTGTTTGCTATTCCTATGTTTACCGTAAAGCCTAGTTCTTCTTTTATTTGGTTTTGTATGTGTTTTGCGAATTGTAGTTGGTCTTTGTATATGTTTTTTATTTTTGTGTAGTCTAGGTAGCATTCATCTATGGATGCTATTTCTATGTCTGGGGTATATGTTTTTAATAGATTAAATAGTTCTTTGCTTTTTCTTTTGTATGTTTCGTGGGTTGGTTTGAATATTTTTATGTTTGGGCATTTTCTTTTTGCTTCGTAGATGGTTTCTGCGGTTTTTACTCCTTTTGCTTTTGCAAGGGGGCTTTTGGCTAGTACTATTCCTGTTCTTTTTTTTGGGTCTCCGGCGATTATTGCTTCGATATTTCTTATGTCTTGGGGGTATCCTTGTTCTAGTAGTTCTAGTGCTGTCCATGATAGGAATGCGTTGTTTACGTCTATATGCATTATTATTCTTTCCATGTTATCACCTATAAATAGAATATCAAAAAAAAGAAATATAATCAAACATAGGTTTTATATTTCTTTTGGTTTTATATTTGCATTAAGTCTTTTTCTTTTTCTTTTGTTAGTTCTTCTACTTTTTTGTTATAGTTATTAACTATTTCTTGTAGATTATCTATTATGTTTCTTTCTTCGTCTTCTGGTAATTCGTCTTTTTTTATTGTGTCTATTATGTCTTTTCTTATGTTTCTTATTGATATTCTTCCTTCTTCAGCATATTCTTTTACTTGTTTTACTAGTTCTTTTCTTCTTTCTTCTGTTAATGGTGGTATTGTTATGAATACTGATTCTCCATTGTTATTAGGGGTTACTCCTAGATTGGCTTCGAATATTGCTTTTTCTATTTTGTTTAGTAATGTTTTATCAAATGGTTTTATGCTTATTTGTCTTGCTTCTGGAACAAAAATAGTTGCTAGTGTTTTTAGTTGTGTTGGTGTTCCGTAGTATTCTACATAAACGTCATCTAACATACTTGGGTTTGCACGTCCTGCTCTTACTGATATGAATCTTTCTTCTAGTGATGTTATTGCTTTATCCATTTTTTCTTTTGCTAAATTTAAATAATTATTCATTATATCTCTCCTTTTGTTAATTATACTATATTTATTTATTTTTTTAAATGTTTATCTTGTTTTTTTATTTGTTTTGTTTAGTATTTGCATTGCTTCTTGGATATGACTTTCTTTTAGGCCTCCGTTGTAATAATCTGTTTGTACTAAGTGTTCTTCTAGGTTATATGCTAGGAAGTCATGTTTGTTATCGTCTATTATTACATATGATTCTGGTTGGTGTTTGTCTATCCATAATAAGATTTCTTCTGCTCTTTTGTGTTCTAATTTTATTGTATTGTTTATTACTTTGTTATTTATTTTTTTTATTTGTTTTAGTATTGGTGTTGTATCATATATTTCTAGTTCTTGTTCTTTTAGCATTTTTTCTAGTACTTGATATGGGTTTTTCTTTGATTTTATTGATGTTTTGTTACATTTTCTCCATGTTGAACTTAGTACTATTTTTGATTGTGTTTGTTCTACTAGTTCTTTTAATAGTTTTATTTTTTCTCTGTCTAGATCTTCTTCTACTCCGTTTAAGTAATCTTCATGAGTTAATACTCCGTCTACGTCTAGGAATATTATTTTTTGGTTCTCACCCTGCATTTATTCTCCTTCTTTCTTTGGTTCTCTTTTATATATTTTTTTGTTTGTGTCAGATATTCTTCTCTCTTCTTATATGTGTTGGGATGATGTGCATATGCATCGCAATATTGTACTGCTAGGAGCATTTGAGCTTGAGTTATATCTTTTTCTATCTCTTCTTTTGTTAGAAGTGTATCATGTTTTTCTATTAATGTACATATTTCTTGTATTTCTTTTTCAGTATAATTTAATCTTTTTAAAATAGTTTTTGCTAATTCTTTGCTTTTTATTTCATGTCCTTTGTAGTGTCTTATATTATCTTTTTCAGTATATACATATGGTTTTCCTATATCGTGTAATAATAATGTTGTTCTTATAATTATATTATCTTCTGATAATTCTAGTGCTTTTAAAGTATGTTTAAAAACATCTAAATTATGATTTTTGTTTTTATGTTCAAAATTTATCATTGGTTTTAGTTCCGGTATTAGTTTTATTAATGTATCTATATTTGCTAATATTTTTTGCTTTGGATGAGAGCCTTTTAATATATCTTTTAACATTTAAGAAAAAAAGATTATCCTTTGATAACCTATTTCATTTGATTTGCTACTTCTTCGGCAAAGTTTTCATTTCTTTTTTCTATTCCTTCGCCTACTTCATATCTTATCATGTTTACTAAACTCCCACCGTTATTAGCTATATATTTTCCTACTGTTTCTTTGTTTTCTGCTTTTATGAATATTTGATTTTCTAAGCATACTTCTTCGTAGAATTTTTTTACTTTTCCTACTAGTATTTGTTCTATTCTTTCTGCTGGTTTTCCTTCGTTTAGTAGTTGTTCTTTCATAATTTCTTTTTCTTTATTTAGAACATCTTCTGGAACTTCTTTTTCATTTAAGTATTGTGGTCTCATTGCAGCGGCATGCATTGCAACTTCTTTTGCAACTTCTTCGTTTGCTCCTTCAAGGACTGTAAGTACTACTATTTTTCCTCCCATATGTGAATATGTTCCAAAGTTTTGTGAATCGGTTTTTTCTATTACTTGGAATCTTCTGAAGCTTATTTTTTCTCCGATTTTTGATGTAATAGCTATTACTTTATCACTTATTTTTTCTCCGTCTTTTTCTAGATTTAATGCTTCTTCCATTGTTGTTACATTGCTATCTAGAATAGTTTCTACTAATTCGTTTACGAAGTTTTGGAAGTTTTCGTTTTTTGCAACAAAGTCTGTTTCTGAATTTACTTCTAGAATTATTGCTTTATTTCCTTTTATTTGTGCTTTTGCTAGACCTTCTGCTGCTATTCTTGATTCTTTTTTAGCTGCTTTTGAGATTCCTTTTTCTCTAAGCCATGTAATTGCATCTTCCATGTTTCCGTTTGATTCTTGTAATGCTTTTTTGCAATCCATCATTCCTGCCCCTGTTTTTTCTCTTAGGGCTTTTACGTCTTGTGCACTGAACATACTAATTCCTCCTTATTTTAATGCAGATATTAGTTCTGCTTTTTTCATTGTACTATAACCTTTTATTTGTTTTTCTTTTGCTATAGCTTTTAATTCTGTTAAAGTTTTTGTTTCTAAGTCTTCTTTTATTTCTTCTTTAACTTCTTCTTTTTCTGGAGTTTTAATTTCTTCTTTTTCTTGTTTTTGTTCTTTTACTTCTGTTTTTGTTTCTTTTTTGTTTTCTTTATCTTTTTGTTTTTCTTCTTTTCTTTGTGCTTTTTTACGATCTTCTGGTGAAATGCAGTCGATTATTTCGTTACCATTTACTTCTGCTACAGCGTTTGTTAGAGCATTTATTACTATTTTTACTGCTCTTACTGCATCATCGTTTGCAGGTATTACATAGTCTACTAATTCTGGATCGCAGTTTGTATCTACTATACCGAATACTGGAATATTTAGTTTTTTAGCTTCTTTTATTGCTGTTTCTTCTGCTCTTGGGTCTACTATTACTAAAGCACTTGGAAGTTTTTTCATTTCTCTTATTCCACGTAGGTTTTTGTTTAATTTTTCATATTCTTTTTTAATTTTTATTACTTCTTTTTTTGGAAGTGCTTCGAATACTCCGTCTTCTTCCATTTTTTCTATTTCTTCTAGTCTTTTTACTCTACTTCTTATTGTTCTAAAGTTTGTTAGAGTTCCTCCAAGCCATCTTTCATTTACGAAGAACATGTTTGTTCTTTTTGCATTTTCTTCCATTGCTTCCATAGCTTGTTTTTTTGTTCCAACATATAGAACTGTTCCTCCATTTGAGGCAATTTTCTTTAATTCTGCATATGCTTCTTCGATTTGTTTTACTGTTTTTTGTAAATCTATAATATAAATATCATCTCTTGATGTATAGATATATTCTTTCATTTTTGGGTTCCATCTTCTTGTTTGATGTCCGAAATGAACTCCAGCTTCTAATAAATAACTCATTGACACTACTGTCATATAATTTCCTCCTTTGTTTTTTTCTTCTACT